>CAYHRW010000152.1:0-7058 GCA_964359105.1 uncultured bacterium | reverse complement strand
GCGTAATGCTTCTCGTAGATCTGCTGCACGTCGACGCCCGCGCTCACCCGTGCGCCCGCGGCGTCGCGGCGGTCCCAGCCCCATTGCACGCCGCCCGGCACCAGCCGCGGCGCGAGCGAGACGAAGCGGCGGCCGGCCAGGTCGAAGAGGTCGAGCGGCACCGCGACCGCGCCGGGGCGCGAGAACGTCAGCGCGCCGCGCGCGGGGTTCGGCGTGGCGGCGAGCGCCAGCGCGAGCGGCGCCTCCGCGAGCCCGCGCATGAAGTCGGCGAGACCGGGGACCTGCGCGGGCGCCGGCAGATCGGGATTCTCGATGGTGCCCGTGGTGTTGGCGAGCCCGCCGCCGAACAGCGCGCGGAAGTCCTCGGCGAAGATCTCGTGCGGGCGGTCGGCGTGCCGCGCGGCGGCGTTGTAGACGGTGGCATCGCCGATGCCGCGCAGGCGGCGGTAGGCCTCCCAGCCCCGGACATCGCGGTCGGGCAGGCGCTGGTACTGGACCACGTGCCCCAGCTCGTGCGTGAACTCGGCGTGCTGGTGCTCGGGCGTGAGCGGTCGCACGCCGGGCGAGAGCAGGACGAGCCCGGGTCCGGCCGCGGATTCGAGGCCGGAGCGTCGCGGGTAGGGGAGCACGAAGATCCGGGCGGTGATGCCCTGGAGCGGGAAGCGCACCGCGGCGAGCGCGGCCTGGATCTCGGCCACGTCGTAGCTGTGGAACGCGCCGTCGCCGGGGTTCGCGATGGCCGGATCGCTGGTCGAGGTGATCAGCTCGTAGCGGGCGCCGCCGGGGAGCGTGAGCCAGGTCACGCCGTTCTCGTCGGTGGCGCAGTAGTCGCGCAGCGTCTCGGCGGCGCCGTGGATGACGAAGCCCGCGTCCGCCGCGCCCGGAGCGCCGGCCAGCTCGTTGGCGCGCGCCGCCGGCGTGAGCAGCAGGACCGCGAGCGCCACGCCCGCCGGGCCGTGGAGGGTGCGGCGGACTGGAGCGCGGAAGCCGGCAGCGTGGGAGGCGCACGCGGGGGTCGCGACGCCGCGGACGGTGCGGAAGCAGCCGACGAGGTGGCGGATGATCGCGGTGGGCTCCATGCCCATCCGTCATCGCCAGCAACGTGCCAGACCGCACGCCTGGCGATGCACTTCCCAACGCCCGGCGGAGCCGGCCCAATCCCGCGGGGCTCAATGCGTTGGCCGAGCCGTGGCAGAACGCTGGCGCCCTGCGAAGCGCAAGCTGCAGGGTCCGCGGGCCTGGTTCGGGTGGTCCGACCCGACGCGAAAACCGGCCGTGGGGGGAAACCCGCGGCCGGTCGCCGGGAGCGCCGGAGCGATCAGCCGGGCTGGGAGTAGCCCGCGCCGCTGATGGCGGGCGGCGGGGGCGGGACCGCGGCCGCGGGCGAGACGGGCTTCCCCGACTCGAAGGTCACGTCCTCGGGCCGGCCGCCGAAGCGCGAGAGCAGCAGGGCTCCGGTGCCGATGGTCGAGAGCCCGACGGCGAGCAGGATCCCGAGCAGGCTGAAGAACAGCGAAAGCGTGCGCGCGAAGCCGGGCGGGGTCGCGAGCACCGCGCCGGCCACGAAGAACAGCGCCACGAACAGCGTCCCGGCCACCACCGGCCCGATGAGTCCGCCCTGCCCGAGGCGCCGGCGCATCAGCTTGCAGCCGAGCACGTAGCTCGCCGCGATCTGGCCCGTCCACACCATCAGCGCGTAGAGCAGCGGCAGCAGGAAGGCGAGCGGGATGCCGATCACGGTGATGAACAGCAGCACCAGCGCGATCACGAACATGGGCGCCGACAGCACGCCGAAGAAGAACGAGCCGGCGGTGTGGCGCGAGGCGGTGACCGCGATGCGCAGGGTGCGGTCGGGGAACACCAGCGCGAGCAGCCAGCCCATGAACAGGGTGAGCAGCCAGCCCACCAGCACCGTGAACAGCAGCACCGGCAGGGTCGGCAGGCCCCAGGCGATCGGGAAGAAGCCGATCGAGACGCTCTCGCCGCTCACGGTCGCGCCGGGAGCGTGATCCAGCACGCCGCCGATCGCCACGACGTCGCCGTCCACCGAGGCGCCGGGCCTGAGGCGCACCGAGCCGAATACCGCCACCACGTCGCCCGAGACCGCGCCGGCCACGTCCACCGAGCCGAACACCGCGACCACCTCGCCCTCGACGCGGCGCCCGGCGGGCACCTCGGCGTCGGCGAACAGCCGCACCAGGCCGGCGTTCCCGGCGTCCACCACCACGCCGGGCGACTCGATCTCGATATCGCCCACGCCCCCCGCGCTGTCGCCCTCGAGCCGCTCGATCCTCACCCCGCGCGGGCCGACCTTGATGACGCCCTTCACGGGCCGGCGCGACGGCCCGGGCGCGGCGCTCTCGGCGCCGACCATCTCCTCGATGCGGATGCCGGCCGGGCCGACGCTGACGCGGCGCACCACCTGCGCGCTGTCACGGGGGTGGCGTGCGGCCAGCCCGGGCGCGGCGCTCAGCAGCAGCGCGGCGGCCGCCGCCAGGCCCAGCGCGCGGCGCGCGGCCTTCCTCCCCACCTCAGAATCCCAGGACGCCGACATGGCGGACCTCCTTGGTCGCGAAGCGCGCGCGCGGCCGCATCCACCAGAGCAGCGCGCCGCATGCCGCGGCGGCCGCCCACAACGTCACGGCGATGGAGGGCTCCGCCAGCAGCGCCCCGAGCGCGCGCGCGAGCGGCGCCAGGTGCATGGCGGTGGCGTGCAGCCAGCCCCAGCCGTCGGCGAGGCGCAGCACCGAGTAGCCGAGGGCGTCGAGCACGAAGAGCCCGGCCTCCACCAGCCGGTGGGAGGCCGCGCCGGAGAGCCGCTCGAGCGCCGCGCGCGAGGCGGGCAGCACGAGCGCGAGCGAGAGCCCGGCCACGCTCGCGGCCACGGCCGCGGCGTAGCTCCAGCCCAGCACCGCGAGGCGGCGGCGCCGGCGCACCTGCGACGGCAGCACGCGAGCGAGGATGCGCCCGGTCAGGGCGGGGCGCGGCTCGAGGAGCGGGGCGCCCTCGAGCGCCGCGAACACGCGGCGGTAGAGCGCCAGCTCCGCGGCGCAGTCGCCGCAGCCGGCGAGGTGCGCCTCGAAGCGGCGCCGCTCTTCCGCGGCCAGCTCGCCGTCCAGGTAGTCCTGGACCCGTGCGCTCTCGGGACAGCGCGTCATGACTTCCCGCCTTCCAGGCGCTGCTTGAGCAGCGCGCGCGCCCGGTGGATCCGGGCCTTCACCGTGCCGAGGGGCAGGTGGAGCGCCTCGGCGATCTCCTCGTACGACAGGTCCTGCTGGTGGCGCAGCACCACGACCACCCGGTAGTGCTCGGGCAGCGCGGCGACGAGGTCGCGGGTGCTCGCCTCCTCCTCCAGCCGCACGGTCACTTCCTCGGGGCCCGGACCGGCGTCCTCGACGTCCATCATGCGCTCTTCCTCGCTCCCCGGCTCGCGCCGGAAGAGCGAGACCGCCTTGAGCCGCCGGCGGCGCACATGGTCTATCGCCAGCCGGGTGGCGATGGTGTACAGCCACGCCGCGAAGGGCCGGCCGGGGTCGTAGCGATCGAGGGCCCTGAACATGCGGACGAACGTCTCCTGTGTGATGTCCTCGGCGTCCTCGGGGACCCGGACCACCCGCAACGCAACCGAGTAGACCTGGCGCTGGTGGCGCTCCACCAGATCGCGGTACGCCCGCTCGTCACCGGCCAGGCACCGCCGGGTCAGCTCGGCGTCGTCGCTTTCGACCACACCGACCTTCAGTCCCGCCTACGCGTGGCCGAGGGCGAAAGTTTCATGGCGCCGCAAGATAGGCGGGCGTGGGAGGTGGGTCAAGGACCGTGCGGCCGTGCGACTTGCACGGCCCGGGCAGCCTTGACTCCGCCCCGGGGCCGGACCTAGCCTGCCCCGGCCGATGGCGCCCCCACGCGCGTGCTGACCGACCCGATCGCCCGAGAGACCCGCACATGATGACCATCACCGGAGTGAAGGCCCGAGAGATCCTGGATTCCCGCGGCAACCCCACCGTCGAGGTGGAGTGTCTCCTGGCCGGCGGCGCCGTGGGCCGGGCGGCCGTCCCCTCCGGCGCCTCGACCGGGGAGCACGAGGCCCTGGAGCTGCGCGATGGCGACAGGTCGCGCTACCTCGGCAAGGGCGTGCAGAAGGCCGTCCGCAACGTGGCCGAGATCATCGCCCCGCGCGTCATGGGCCTCGAGGCCTTCGACCAGAGCGGCATCGACCGGGTCCTGATCGAGCTGGACGGCACGCCCACCAAGAGCAAGCTGGGCGCGAACGCGGTCCTCGGCGTCTCGATCGCGGTGGCGAAGGCCGCGGCCCAGGCGCTCGAGGTGCCGCTCTACCGCCACCTCGGCGGCGTCCACGCCCGCACCCTGCCGGTGCCGCTCATGAACGTGGTCAATGGCGGCAAGCACGCGGACAACAACGTGGACCTGCAGGAGTTCATGATCGTGCCGCTCGGCGCCCCGAGCTTCCGCGAGGCGCTGCGCTGGGCCACCGAGACGTTCCACACGCTGGCGGGCGTGCTGAAGAAGCGCGGGCTCGCCACCGCGGTCGGCGACGAAGGCGGCTTCGCGCCCGATCTCCAGTCGAACGAGGACGCGCTCCGGGTGCTGGTCGAGGCCATCGAGAGGGCGGGCTACCGGCCGGGCGAGCAGATCGCGCTCGCGCTCGATCCCGCGGCCAGCGAGTTCTTCAAGGACGGCGCCTACGTGCTCGCGGGCGAAGGAGGGCGGAAGCTCTCCCCCGCCGAGCTGGTGGACTACTACGCCGGCCTGGTGGACCGCTACCCGATCGTGAGCATCGAGGACGGACACGCCGAGGACGACTGGGAGGGCTGGTCGCTGATGACGAAGAGGCTCGGCAGCCGCATCCAGCTCGTCGGCGACGACATCTTCGTCACGAACATCGAGCGCCTGGCGCGCGGCATCCGGGAGGGCGTGGCGAACTCGATCCTCATCAAGCTGAACCAGATCGGGACCGTCTCCGAGACCCTCTCGGCGATCGAGATGGCGCACCGCGCCGCCTACACCGCGGTGATCTCGCACCGCTCGGGCGAGACCGAGGACGTCACCATCGCGGACCTCGCGGTGGGCACGAACGCCGGCCAGATCAAGACCGGGTCGTTGTGCCGCACCGACCGGGTGGCCAAGTACAACCAGCTACTGCGCATCGAGGAGGAGCTGGGCGCCGCCGCGGTCTATGCGGGCCGCGGGGCCTTCCGAAACGGCCGTTGACGGGAGCGCCCGGCCGGAGCAGACTGCGGCGCGTGAGGCGGCGCGGCTTGCCCGCGCTCCTCGCGCCCTCCGCGCCGGGGATGCCTGCCGGCGTTCGCTGAAGACCGACCCGCACGGATGCGGGCCCGGTGGACGCGGTCCGCGTCACCGGGGACACCGGAGGACCGGGACGTCATGCGCGACATCAGCGCGCGGATCCAGCGCTACCGCCTCTCCCGCTACGCCGCGCCCGGAGGCCGCATGTCACGCCGCATGCGCTGGGCGTGGGTGGCCGGCGCGGTGTGGCTCGCGTACGTGGGCTTCCTGAGCGAGCACAGCTTCTACCGCATCTGGCAGCTCTCTCTCCAGCAGCAGCGCGACCGGGCCGATCTCAAGCGCATGAGCGTGGAGGTCGCGAATCTCGACGCCGCGCTGCGCGATCCGGCCGCGCGGCTCGACCTGGCCGAGCACGTCCTGCGCGAGAAGAACGGCATGGCGCGCAAGGGCGAGATCATCTACCGCATCCACACGGACGGCACCGCGAGCCGCTGAGACGCCGCGCACCCGTCCGAAACGATCGCGGCGCGGAGAGAGAGCCTCTCCGCGCCGCGACGCTTTGCCGGCGGGCTAGAACCCGATCCCCAGCGCCATGCGCACGCCCAGGCCGCTCACGTCGAGCGTATTCACCCGCACCGGCGTGCCGTCGTTGTAGACGAGCGGGATGAGCCCGTAGGGCGGGCGGTCGCTCGGCACCATGATCCGGCCCTTGTTCGACATGTTGCGGATCACCGCGCTGCGGTAGGTCGCGCCGAGCAGCACCGAGTAGCGCGCCGCGAAGAACATGTGCACCCCGAACTCGGTGTAGTAGCCGGGGCCGTCGCCGCGCGCCTCGAGCCTCTGGCTGCCGCCCAGCGTGCTGCTGCTGTCGGTGGCCACCTCGACCTGCTCGAAGATCGCCTTGTTGTCCACGAGGCTCAGGAAGCCGCCGCCCAGGAACGCCCGGGCCTGGAAGTCGCCCTGGTTGTACGGCGTGAAGTAGTAGGTGCCGCCCGCGTGCACCGGCACCGAGAGGACCTGGCCGCGCAACTGGATGTCCCTGCCGATGCCGGGCAGGAACTCCTGCTTCGTCTGGCTCTTGATCTGCCCGACCCCTGCGTTCACCGTGAAGCTGGGGCGGACGAAGTAGCGCAGCTCGGCCTGGTAGAACCAGCCCATGGTGACGCTCTTCAGGGCTTCGAGGCCGCGGGCGCCGAGCGGGTACTGGCTGTAACGCTCGAGCAGGCCGTTGAAGTCGCCGCCGTCGAGCGAGCCGGGAACGGCGGAAAGCACCAGGTTGAGGCGGTGCACCTCGGCGGCCGCCGAGGCCTCGGGCGCGTGGCAGGCGACGCCGATGGCCGCGGCCAGCGCCAGGAGCGCCCCGAGGCGAAGACGATTCAACGCGAACCTCCCAGGAAAGGAACCAAGCCGGTACGGACGTCGCAAGCCCCGGTCAGAGTCGCGGATACTAGCCACCGAGTGCCCCGCGCGCAATACGCCAGACGGCGCCAGACGGCGCGTCAGACGGCGCGCGCGCCCCGGCCCGGCCGGGAATCCCCGACTTGACTTCCGCGGGGGCGGCGGCTAGGGTTCCTGCCGCTGATGCGGGGTGGAGCAGCCTGGTAGCTCGTCGGGCTCATAACCCGAAGGTCGCTGGTTCAAATCCAGCCCCCGCTACCAATCAGGGCCCCGGGGTCCGCGCGACCCCGGGGCCCGACCCTTTTCTCCCGCGGGCCTTCCCCCGCCACCGCGCCTACCAGTGCCCGAACAGCTTGAGCAGCGCGATGATCACGAGCGCGGCCACGATCATCGGT
>CAYHRW010000151.1:0-7061 GCA_964359105.1 uncultured bacterium | reverse complement strand
CGAGCGGCACGCAGACGGTCGTCTCCTCGGGCGGGATGTTCGTGGACCCGATCGGCATCGCGGTCGCCGCCAACGGCGACCTCTACGTGGCCGACGAGAGCGCGCACCTCGGCAGCGGCATGGTGCTGCGCGTGGATCCCGTGACCGGCGCGCAGGACTCGGTCCGCTCGGGCGGGAGCTTCGTGGACCCGCTCGGGATCGCCTTCGAGCCCGGGGCCGGCCTGGTCATCGTGGATCCCAACGCCTACGGCGGCGGGGGCGGCGTCACCCGCGTGGACCCGGCGAGCGGCGCGCAGGTGCCGCTCGCCTCGGGCGGCTCGTTCTCGAACCCGACCGGCATCGCCGTCGTCGGCGCGCTCACCGTGCCCGCGCGCCGCGCGACCTGGGGCGAGGTGAAGGCGCGGTACGCCCGGTGACGGTCGTCGCGACGCTCGTGGCACGCGATTGACCCTCCGACCCCCCGCTCCTACCCTCGCCGCATGTCCTCCCCTCGGAGCCTCCCGCTCACGCGCTCGGTCCCTCTCCGCCACCCGCTCGCGGCGCTGCGGGCGCTCTCGCGGCTGCCGCACCCGTTCCTGCTCCACTCGGCGCTGGCGGGCGGACGGGCGCGCTGGTCGTTCTTCGGCGCGGACCCGTTCGAGGTGCATCGCGGCGGCGACTACGCGGCGGCGGTAGCGCGCTGGCGCGCGCTCGCGGCGCGGGCGGCACACGGTGCGGGCGGGGCGTCTGCGCTCCTGGCGGGCGGCGCGGGCCAGGGGGGCGACGACGGCACGCCCTTCAGCGGCGGCGCGGTCGGCTACTGGGCGTACGACTTCGGCCGCCGGCTGGAGCGCCTGCCGTCGCGCGCGGCCGACGATCTCGGGCTCCCCGACTTCCTGCTCGGCTTCTACGACGTGGTGGGCGCGCTCGACCACGCCAGCGGCGAGTGCCGGCTCTACTCGAGCGGGCTCCCGCACGTGGGCGCCGATCGCATCGCGCGCGCGCGGCGCCGGCTCGACTCGTTCGCCGCGCTCGTCGAGGGCGCGCCGCCCGCGGCGGGCGCTGCGCAGGACGCGGCCGCCCCGCTCGAAACCCGCTCCACCTTCCGCGCGGACGACTACCTGCGCGCGGTCGAGCGGGTGAAGGACCACATCCGCCGCGGCGACATCTTCCAGGCCAACCTCTCGCAGCGCTGGACGCTGCCGCTCGCGGGCGACGCGCTGCGCCTCGCGCTCCCGCTCTTCGAGGCGCTGGCGCGGCTCTCGCCCGCGCCGTTCGCGGCGTTCGTCGGCGCGGAGGACCACGCCATCGTCTCGGCGAGCCCCGAGCGCTTCCTCGAGCTCTCCGGCGGGCGCGTCGAGACGCGGCCCATCAAGGGCACGCGCCCGCGCGGCGCGGAAGCGGCCGAGGACGCGCGGCTCGCGGCCGAGCTGCTGGCGAGCAGCAAGGACCGTGCGGAGAACGTGATGATCGTGGACGTGCTCCGGAACGACCTCGGGCGCGTGTGCGAGACCGGCTCGGTCGAGACCACCGGGCTGTGCGAGCTGGAGACGTTCCCGCAGGTGCATCACCTCACCTCGACGGTCACGGGCCGGCTGCGCGGCGGGCTCGACGGCTTCGACCTGCTCGCGGCGTGCTTCCCGGGCGGCTCGATCACCGGCGCGCCCAAGATCCGCGCGATGGAGATCCTCGACGCGCTGGAGCCGGTGCGGCGCCACATCTATACCGGGGCCGTCGGCTGGCTCGACTGGCGCGGTGACGCGGACTGGAACATCGCCATCCGCACCGCGCTGGTGATGCCGCGCGCGGTGCACTTCGCGGCCGGCGGCGGCATCACCGCGGACTCCGATCCCGGGGCCGAGTACGAGGAGACGCTCCACAAGGCCGAAGGGATGCGCGCCGCGCTCGCCGCGGTAGCGGGGCCGGTGACGCTGGCGCGGGCGGTGGCGGGGGTGAGATGAGCGCGGGTCGGCCTTCCGGCGAGCGCGACCCTGCGGCGGCCGCGCGCGCAGCGGGCGAGAGCACGACCGCGGCGGCGCGGCTGCCCCGGCGCACGCTGTGGGTGAACGGCCGGCTCTGCCGCGGCGAAGAGGCGGCGCTCTCGCTCTTCGACCGCGGCGCGCGCGACGGCGAGGGGCTGTTCGAGACGCTGCGCGTCTACGGCGGGCAGCCGTTCCTGTGGGAGCGCCACATGGAGCGGCTGGTCCTGTCGGCCGCCGAGCTGGGCTTCCCGGTGCCGCCCTCGCCATCGCTGCTGCGCGAGGCGGTCGCGCAGGTGCTCGATGCCGACGGGCTGGCCGACGCGGTGGTGCGCCTGACGGTCACGCGCGGCATCCCGGGCGGGCGGCCGACGCGCACCGGCGCGTGGGTCGAGGCCGAGCCGCTCGCGGCGCGACTGTGGGCGGGAGCGACTGCGGGCGCGGCGAGCGCCATCGTCTCGAAGCGCCCGTTCGAGCCGGGGCCGCTCGGGCGGCACAAGACCACGAGCCGCCTCGCCTATCACCTGGCGCGCGAAGAGGCGCGCGCGACACGCGTGGACGAAGCGCTGCTGGTGACGCGCGACGGCCACGCGCTCGAAGGCGCGGTGAGCACCCTGTTCGTGGTGGTGGGCGGCGCGGTGCTGACCCCGCCGCTCGCGCGCGGCATCCTGCCCGGCATCACCCGTGCGGTCGCGCTCAAGCTGTGCGCCGAGCTGGGCATCGCGGCGCGCGAGGCGGACCTGACGCGCGCCGACCTCCTGTGCGCGGAGGAGGTGTTCCTCACCAACTCGGTGCAGGAGGTGGTGCCGCTGGCAACGCTCGACGGCCGCGCGCTGCCCGAGCGCTCGTGCGGCGCGCGCCTCGGCGAGGCCTACCGCGGCGAGGTGGCGCGCGCCGCCGGCTGAGCTCGCCCGCGAACACACCGGCGACGAGCCGGCGTCCCGTGCTCCCGGACGCCTCCGCGCGAGTCGGCGGCGACTACACCACGCTCCCGCAGGCGCGGCACTTGCGCGCCGCCACGGGCACGCTCTCCAGGCAGTCGGGGCACTGTTTGGTCGGCGGCCCGGGGGGAGCCGGGGCGGGCTTGAGCAGCGCCTTCGTGATGATGAACACCGCGGTCGCCACGATCACGAAGTCCACCGCGCTGCCGAGGAACGCGCCGTAGGTGATGGCGCTCGCCGGCGCGCCGTCGGGCTTGCGGCTCAGCACCCACGAGACATCGCGCCAGGCGCCGCCGGGGATGAGCAGGCCAATCACCGGCATCAGGATGTCGGCCACCAGCGAGCTCACCACCTTGCCCACCGCGGCGCCGATGATCACGCCCACCGCGAGCGCCAGGGCGTTGGTCTGCAGCAGGAACCTCTTGAACTCGTCGAACACGGAAACCTCCTCGCGCGGAGCACGGCGCGGACCCGCGGGGTGGGACGGGCGCGATGCCGGATCCAGGTCCGAAACGGCGTGGGTCGCGGGGGCGCGTGGCCCCTCGGTGCGCCGAAGCTAGCACGGCGACCCCCTGCCGGCGCGGCATACCCGGCACGAGACGCGCCGCGGCGCCCGCGGATGCGGTCGAAGTCTGGACGCTCCCGCGCGGCGGAAGAGCACGGCCGCCCCGCCCGGCGGGCCTCACGCGCGCCGGCGGCCGAGTCCACCCCCGCATGGAGCGCGGGTCGGGTGCCGGCTGCCCGCCGGACTGCGTTCCGGCGCGGACGGTTCCGAACCCGTGGCACACACGATGCATCCGCATGACCGGCGGGGGCGCACCGCACAATGATTCCGGTCGCGCCACCCGGCGCCGCCCCACCGGCGAGGCCACTGCTCCGGAGACCGCACATGACCGTCAAAGGCGGACGCCTCGAGTTCCTGGTCCCGCACCTGCTCCGCGGCCAGCTCCTGCGCCCCGGCTTCGTGCGCATGAGCCTCAAGATGGGGGTCGCCCGCCAGATGCCGCACTGGGCCAAGCTCCAGTTCATCCAGGCCGGGGTCTCCGCCGAGGATCTCGACCTGGTCCTGAGCCGCATCACCAGCCTCGAGTCGTGGGTGGACGAGTGGGAGAAGCTGGCCCAGCAGCACGAGGCCGGCGCCCACGCCGAGCTGGCGCTGGGCGACGCGCCCGCGGCCGCGCGGCGCTTCGTCGCCGCCTCCGCCGCATACAACTTCGCGCAGTACGTCATGTTCATTGATATCGCGCGCAAGCGCGCGCTCCACGATGGCTGCGTGCGCAGCTACGCCGCGGCCGCGCCGCTGCTCGATCCGCCGGCGCGGCCCTTCGAGGTGGTCTTCCGGCGCCGCCTCCTGCGCGGCTGGCTGCGCGTCCCGCCGGGACCGCGGCTCGCGCCGGTCGCCGTGCTGTTCAACGGCACGAACGGGGTCAAGGAGGAGATGCACTGGTGGAGCGACGCGCTGCTCGAGCGCGGGCTCGCCACCATCACCTTCGACGGTCCCGGCCTGGGCGAGACCTTCCACCGCCTCTGGATGGTGGCCGAGCCGCGCCCGGTGGGCACCGCGATCCTGAACGCCATCGAGGCCAGGCCCGAGCTGGACGCGGGTGCGGTGGCATTCCTGGGCATGAGCCTGGGCGGCTACATCGCCATCCGCATGGCCGCTCGCGACGCGCGCATCAAGGCGGTGGCCGCGGTGAGCCCGCCCTATTCGGCCTCGATCTACTGGAACCTCACGCTGGCCGGGATGCGGCGCGAGCTGGCCGCGCTCTACGACATCGAGGAGCGCGAGATGACCGCGGTGATTGACCGGATCACGCTGGCCGACGTGCTGGCCGACGTCCGCTGCCCGCTCATGATCTCAGGCGGCGGCCACGACCACATCACGCCGGGCAGCGAGGCGTGGCGCATCTTCGAGGACGCGCGCTGCGAGCGCGAGCTGGTGTTCTACCCGCGCGGCGCGCACGACTGCTTCAACGTGCTCGCCGACCTCAGGCCGCGCATGGTGAGCTGGCTCGCGAAGCAGCTCGAGCGGCACCGCGACCCGCACGCGTGGCGCCGGCCCGAGCGGCTGGAGGGCGACGCGGGATACGGCGCGGCCGAGGCCGTGGACCCCGACTTCGCCGACGAGCTGTGCGGCGACATCCGCCGCCTGGTGTGGAACCGCGTGGCCAACCCCCCGGAGGCCGCCGGCTGGCGCTGGTGGAAGCGCAGCGACGCAGCGCGCATCGAGGTGGTGCGCCGCGTGGCGGCCGGCACGGCGGAAGGCGAGCCCGAGGTTCCGCTCACGACCAACGGGCAATCGCTCGGCGCGGCCACGGGCTGACCGCGGCCGGAAGCGCGACGGCCACCTCCGCAGCGGCGGGGGTGGCCGGCGGCGTTCCGGAGCGCCGCGTCAGCGGTAGATCGCCTTCACCGTGCCCCATGTCGTGGGTCGCGCCGGCGTCGGCTGGCAGGGGTCGCCCACGAACGCGCTGCCCGAGCCGTCCGCGTCGGTGGCCTGGAACTTCCCGCCCAGCGCGCAGGCGATGCGCTCACCGCTCACCGTCGAGCACAGCGTGAGGAAGTCGGCGGCCGAGCGCAGCGAGACCCCGAGGCCGGAGAGCGCCATCATGTAGCGCAGGCGCCCGGCCACCACCAGCGGGGCGAACACCGGGCCCTGCTTGACGCAGTCCACCAGCACCTCGGGATCGACCAGGCTCGCGCGCACGCCGTTCACGGTCTCCACCGTGTTCGTGAAGATGCCGTACTGCCCGGTGGACTGCGTGTTCTCAAGCACGTACCAGTCGGTGATGAGCCGGTCGGCCGGGACGTCCTGGCAGCCCCTGGGAACGACGTCCCCCGCCACCGTGGTGCCGGTGCTGAGGATCTCCGCGCCGGCCAGGATGCGCGCCTCGAGAAGCTGCAGTGCCGCGCCCGGCGGCACGTTGAAGAAGAAGCCCGAGAGCGCCGGGTTGCCCAGTGGCGGGCTCTGGAAGGGGAAGAGCCCCGAGGTGTTCTCGAGCGTGAAGCTCGCGGTGGCGGTGCCGGCACCGGCGGCGAAGTCGCCCCCGGTCGGAGTGAACGCGATGGTGACCCGGAACGAGACCGGCTGGCCGCCCGCCGTGGTCCCCGAGAGGTCGCGGGTGATTTCGTCGGCCCGTGCCGCGAGCGGCGCGAGCGCGACCGGCAGGATCATGAGCGGAACAAGTCGCCGAAGGCTCATCCGGGCTCCCGGGATGCGTGGTTCGAGCGGGGGCTCGCGGCCGGCCGGGCGCGTCCCGGACGGAGAGCCCCACCCCTCCTCTCGCATCCGGCGTGCCGCGGGCCGGTGCGACGCGCCGCGGCGGCGGCCGGCAGGGGGCGGCCGCGCAACTTCGCTGAGCATCGCGCCTGCCGCTCGCGCGCCCGGCGAGCGGCCGCGACCGCGGCCGCTCGGGAGCGCCCCGCGAGCGCCCCGCGAGTGCCTCGTTTCGGGGAAAACTGCTAGTCTCCCGGGGCTTTTCGACCAACCACTCCCTCCCCCAGCCTCCGGAGCCTTCCATGCCCGAAGTGCAGCCGAGCGTCCGCGTGCGCCCGTTGGACGAGCTCGACATCGGCGCCATCGTCCGCATCGACGAGCGCATCACCGGCATCTACCGTCCCGAGGTGTGGGAGCAGCGCGTGGGCTACTACCTGAGGCGCGACCCCGAGGCCTGCCGGGTGGCCGAGGCGGACGGGAAGGTGGTGGGCTTCATGCTGGCGGACCTGCGGGCCGGGGAGTTCGGGCTGGAGGAGCCGGGCGGCTGGATCGAGCGCTTCGGCATCGACCCCGACTGGCGCGGGCGCGACCTCGGGCGGCTCCTGTTCGAGGCGATCGTGGCCCACCTGAAGGTGGCGGGCGCCGCCACCGTGCGCACCCTCGCCGACCGAGGCGACACGCGGATCACGGGCTTCCTCGAGAAGCTCGGGTTTGCGCCGTCGCCCTTGCAGGCGCTCGAGATCAGGCTGGCCGAGTCATCGGGAGAGCAGCGGCGATGAAGGTGCACCAGATCACGCTCGAGAAGAAGTACCACGACGCCGTCGAGCACTGGCGCCGCCACAACTTCAAGGACTACGAGCTGCTGCTCGAGAACTGGGAGAAGTACTTCCCGACCGACGAGCGCTTCTGCCTGTGCGCCAAGCTGGAGCTCGGCACCTCCGACAC
>CAYHRW010000150.1:0-7100 GCA_964359105.1 uncultured bacterium | reverse complement strand
GCGTCGGGGAGAGGTTGCTGGTGAACGCGGCCACCCCGTCGGCGTTGTACACGGGCGAAGTGAATTCGCCGTAGGTGCCGCCGCCCGGCGCCGGGTGGTTGCCTCGCGCCAGGTCCTTGAGCTCGTCCGCCGAGGCGCGGAAGATGCCGTCGTCATCCAGGGAGCCGTTGTGGGTGCCGAGGAGATGCGCCCACACGGCCACTTCCGCGGCGTTCGGGCGCAGCGCCGGCGGGTCGCCCGACGGGAAGTTGAAGATCGAGCCATTGATGCCGTCCGGGGTCGGCAGGGGTTCCGGGTCCAGGGCGTCCGGCGCCGGCTGGCCCGAGTAGCAGACGAGCGAGAGCAGCCCCAGCCGCGAGATGAGGCTCCAGCCGGTCGTGTGGAAGGAGACCGCCGCCGGCGGCTGGTCGTTGATCTGCGGCGCGAAGAAGCTGCCCAGGGTGCCACCGATCGGGTCCGGGGCCGGCCAGTCGCTCCGTGCGTGCACCCAGAACAGTCCCGGGTCCTTGATGCTGTAGATGCCGCTGTTGTCGGCTGCCCCGCCCGGCGTGCCCGTGAGGGCGGCCGTGAAGGCGACCCGACCCGAGTCGTTCATGGCGTAGGCGCGCGTGACGGTGTTGAGCGCGCCGAAGGCGCCCGGGCCGTCGGGGATGGCCTGGCCCTCGCGCGCCAGCGGCGTGATGGAGAGGTCGGCGTTGACGCGCACCTGGATGGCGTCGTCCGCGATCCCTCCGGTCGTTCCCGTCAGCCGCGACCAGAAGGTGGCCTGGCTCGCGTCGTTCAGACAGGGCTCCCCGTAGCGCGCATAGGACCAGAAGGCCCCGTTGCCGTCCGGGCTCGCCATGCCTTCGCGGGCGAGCGGGATCGCGGTGACGATGGCGGCGGCGGCGTCCGTGCCGGCTCCCGGCACCGCGGGAACCGCGAGGGCCAGCAGCAGGAGCGTCACGCCGATGCGGCGGAGTCCATGGGTCTTCATCTCGTCCTCCGTTGCAGATGCGCCCCGGCGGCTGTCCGGACGGGTGCCGGCCGCC
Organism: uncultured bacterium; assembly: GCA_964359105.1. Taxonomy (GTDB): domain Bacteria; phylum Eisenbacteria; class RBG-16-71-46; order RBG-16-71-46; family RBG-16-71-46; genus JACRPT01. The sequence continues at coordinate 6,069 of CAYHRW010000150.1, read as the reverse complement.
GCCGGGGCGTCTCGCGAACACGGAGGGAGCATGGCGACCCCCTCTTACACCGCTCTTACAGCGGACGCCGGGATTCGGGTAGCCTGCGCCAATGGGATCCGTTCACGCGCGCGGAGCGTCGGCGCCGGTGCCGCGCCCGCGGCTGCTGCGCCACCTCGCCGGGGGCTGGAAGGTCGCGGTGCTGACGGCGCCCGCGGGCTACGGCAAGACCACGCTCGCCATGCAGTGGGCGGGGCGGCGCCCGGTGCTGTGGTGCCGGCTCGGCCCCGAGGACCGCGACCCCGCGCACCTGCTCGGGAGCCTGCTCGCCGCGGGGGAGCGCATGCGCCCGCCGCTGCCCGGCCGCGCGCGCCGGCTCTTCGAGTCGCGGCGCGACTGGGAGCGCGACGGCGGGCTCCTGACGGCGGGCTTCCTGCGAGAGCTCCCGCCGGCGCGCGGCGAGCGGGTGGTCGTACTCGATGACCTCCATCTGCTCGCCGAGGCGCGCACGGCGCTCCAGTGGCTGCGGCGCGTGATCGAGGAGAGCGGGCCGCGCGTGCGCTTCCTCGCCACCTGCCGCGGCGAGTGCCCCCTGCCTCTCGCGCGCTTCGAGCTGCTGGGCGGTGCGGTGACGCTGGGGGCGGAGGAACTCGCTTTCACGGTCGCGGAGCAGACCGCGCTCCTGCGCCGCCGCTGCGGGCTGCGCGTGAGCCCGCGCGGCGCGAGTGCGCTGCTGGCGGGCGCCGGTGGCTGGGCGGCTGGCGTGGTGCTGGTGGCGCGGCACCTCGAGCGCACCGGGCGCGCGCCGCGCGCGGCGGCGCCGGGGGGCGACGACGCCACGCGCATGGCGCGGGCGCTCGCGTTCATCGCTGAGGAGGTGCTGGCGCCGCTGCCGGAGGGGCTCCAGCGTTCGCTGGCCGGGGCCGCGCTGCTCGAGGAGCTCGACCCCGCGGCGCTGCGGGCCCTGCTTGGCGGCCGCGCCGCCGGGCACCTCCAGGGCGAGGTCGCGCGCCGCGACCTGTTCGCGCACACCCCGCCCGGCGCCGCGTTCCCGCGCTTCCACCCGATCTTCCGCTCGGCCCTCGAAGCCTCGGGGCGGCTCGGCCCCGAGGAGCGGCGGCGCGCGCTCGTGCGGCTGGCCGAGCACTGGGAGGCGCGCGGCGAGACCGCCCGCGCGGTGCGCGCGCTCGCTGGCGCCGGCGAGACCGCCCGCGCGGTGGCACTGTTCGACGCCGCCGCCGGGCAGCGGGCGAAGGCGCATCGGGGCGCCCGCCCTCAGCCGCTCGGCCCCGTGGCGCTCGAGCTGGTGGGCGCTGCCGGCGCGGAGGAGCGCGCGCGGCTCTCGCCAGCGGTCCTCTTCCACGCCGCGCAGCAGGCGCGCGACGCCCGGCGGCACGACCAGGCGCTCGAGCTGGCGCGCGCTTCCCAGGAGGGTTTCCTGCGGCGCCGGGCCGCCGAATCCGCGGCGCACGCGTACCGGCTCGAGGGACAGACCGCGATCCAGTGCGGCCGGTTGCGCGATGCGGCCGCGCGGGGCGAGGCCCTGCTCGCCCGGCTGCCGGGGAAGGCGCGCGCGGCGCGCGGTCTGGTGGCGCTGCAGCTCGGCTACCTGGAGCTCTTCCTCGGTGAGCCGCGGCGGTCGCGCGCCATCCTCGAGCGCGGCGCACGCTGGCTGGCGGGCGCGGGACCGGCGGTCGAGCGGGCCGAGCTGGCGCTGGCGCGAGCCACGGTCGAGTACACCGAAGGGCGCTGGGACGTCTATCTGCGCGACGCGCGGCGCGTGCTGCCGGTGTACCGGCGCGCCGGCTACCTCGGGCGCGTCGAGACCACCCTCATCAACATGGCGGAGGCCTGCACCTACCGGGGCGAGGAGGAGCAGGCGCTCGCCCACTTCGACGAGGCGCGGGCAGCGCGCGCGGCCGCGGGCGAGTCCACGCCCAACCCGCACGACGCCATCTACCGCGCCCGCGCCCATTCGGAGATGGGGGCGCTGGCGGAGGCCGCACGGGGCTTCCGCGAAGCGCGCGAGGTGTTGGGCCGCTACGGCCACCCGATGCAGGCGCTCGAGCTCGACGTGTGGGAGGGGATCTGCCAGCGCCGGCGCGGCCGGCTGGCCGCCGCGGACGTCGGACTCACCCGCGCGCTTGAGGAGGCCGTGCGCATCGGCACGCCGTCGTGGGTGGCGCTCGCGCGCATGGAGCGCGCTCTCGTGCGCGGCCTCGCTGGCCGCACCGCCGAGGCGCTGCGCGAGCTGGCCACGGCCGCGCGCGCCACGCGCCGCCTGGGTGACCGGAAGGAGCTCGCGCGCAATACCCTGTTCGAGGCGCGCGTGCGCCAGGCGGCGGGTGGAGCGTACGCCGCGCCGCTCGCGCGCGCGCTGACCGCGCTCGTGCGCCAGGACTACCTGGTGCTGCTGCGCAAGGAGGCCGACGTCGCGCGGCCGCTGCTCGACGCCGCGGTGCTTGAACGCATCACGGGGCCGTGGCTCGTCCGCGCGCTGGGCGCGCTGCCGGAGCCGCTGCGGCGGCAGAACGCAGCGCCGCCTCGGCGCCTGCCCGCCCGCCGCGCCGTCCCCGCGGTGCACGTGCGGCTCCTGGGTGGCCTCGCGGTCGAGGTGGAAGGCCGGCCCGCCGCGTTCTCGCGCCGCGCCGCGGCCGCACTGGTCGCCTGCCTCGCGCTCAGGCGCGGCGCGGCGGTGCGACGCGAGAGCCTGGCGGAGACGCTGTGGCCGGACGCGCCGCCGGCGGGCAGCCGCAACCGGCTCGACGTCGCGCTCAACGCTGCGCGGCAGGCGCTCGAACCTGGCGCCGGGGCGCGCGGGCCGTTCCGCGTTCTCGCCAGCGAGGGCGGCCTGTGCCGGCTCGTCGGCGTCGCCGTGGATGTCGAGGAGTTCGAGCGCGCGGCCCGGGCCTGCGAGCCGCTGCTCGAGCGCCACGCGCGTGCGCGGTGGACGCGCGACGCGGCGCCGGCGCGCGCCGAGGGCCGGCGCGCGCTGGCGCGGATCGAGGAGGCGCTCGGGCGCTACGGCGGCCTGCTGCTGCCGGAATGGCCCGACGCCGCGTGGGCGGAGGGAGAGCGAGAGCGTCTGCGCGCGTGGCGCCTGCGCCTGCTGCTCGGGCGCGGCACCGCGGCGCTGGCGCTCGGCGACGCCGGGCGCGCGCTCGAGTCGGCGCAGCTCGCGGTCGCGGAGGACTCGCTCGACGAGGAGGGCCACCGCCTGCAGCTGCGCGCGCTCGCCGCGCGCGGCGAGCAGGCGCAGGCGCTGCGGGCCCACCGCGCGTTCGCCGAGCGGCTCGAGCGCGAGCTCGACGCCGAGCCCAGTCCCGAGACCGCGGCGCTGGCGCGCGAGCTGGCCGGCGGCTGAGCGCCCCGGGGCTTCCGCGCGCCGCTTTACCCGCCGCGGCCGAGGATGCATAGTCGCGGCGGCCGGGGCGGTCTCCGGCTGCCCGCGCGCCGGCCAGACCCCGCCGAGACGAACGACCCTCATGAACGACGCAGATCTCTTCGCAGGGAGGCCGCACGTGACCGCCGTCCTGGAATCTCTCGTCCTCGAGAACCCGACCAAGATCGTCCTGCTCGTGCTGGACGGGCTCGGCGACCTTCCGAGCCCGGAGCGCGCCGGGCAGACCCCGCTGGAGGCGGCGCGCACGCCGCACCTCGACCGGCTGGCGCCGCACGCCGCGCTGGGCCGCATCCAGCCGGTGGCGCCGGGCATCACCCCCGGCAGCGGTCCCGGCCACCTCGCGCTGTTCGGCTACGATCCGGTCGAGACCAGCGTGGGCCGCGGCGTGCTCGAGGCGCTCGGCGCCGGGATCGAGCTCGAGAAGGGCGACGTGGCCGCCCGCGCCAACTTCTGCACCGTAGACGCCTCGGGCACCGTGACCGACCGGCGCGCCGGGCGCATCGCCAGCGAGGAGTGCGCGCGGCTGGTCGGCCTGCTCGAGCGCGCGGTGCCGGGGATCGAGGACGTGCGGCTGGTGCTCAAGGCCGGCAGGGGCCACCGTTTCGTCGCGGTGCTGCGCGGGCCCGGGCTCGCGGGCGAGGTGAGCGACGCCGACCCGCACCACGAGGGTGCGAAGGTGCCGCAGGCGCACGCGCTCGCGCCCGACCTCGCGGCGGAGAAGACCGCGCGCATCGTGAACGCGTTCACGGCCAGGGCCGCGACGGCGCTCGCGGCCGAGCGCCCGGCGAACGCGGTGCTGATGCGCGGGCTCTCGGCGCGCCCCCACCTGCGCGGCTACCGCGAGCGCTTCAAGCTGCGCGCGGCGGCGCTGGCCGCCTATCCGATGTACCGCGGCGTGGCGCAGCTCGCCGGCATGGACATCCTGCCGGCGGGCGAGACGCCGGCGGACGCGTTCGCCGCCGCGGCGGCGCGCTGGGCCGACCACGACTTCTTCTTCATCCACGTCAAGGGCACGGACATGGCAGGGGAGGACGGCGACTTCGACGCCAAGGTCCGGGTGATCGAGACGGTGGACGCTTCGCTGCCGGCGCTGCTCGCGGCGAAGCCCGACGTGCTGTGCGTGACCGGGGACCATTCCACGCCCGTGCCGATGCGCGGGCACTCGTGGCACCCGGTGCCGGTGATGGTATGGGGCCGGCACTGCGGGGCCGATCACGGCGCGCGCTTCCACGAGAAGACGGCGCGCGCGGGCAGCCTGGGCGTGCTGGCGAGCAAGGACCTGATGGCCGTGCTGCTGGCGAACGCCGGGCGCCTCGACAAGTACGGAGCCTGAATGAAGAGCCCGGTCCGCCGCATCCTCCTCCTCGTCCTCGGCGCGGCGCTGCTGGTCGGCGCGCCCGCCGGGGCGCAGCTCCCGACGCCGCTCGACCACGCCGGCCTGTTCGGCTTCCCCGCGTGCGTCCCGAGCCCCGGCTCGGCCGCGTCGGCCGGCGTGGGGCTTGCCGACCGCTGGCTCGGCGACGAGCCGTTCGACAACCCGGCCGCATCCCCCGCCCGCGGGGTCTCGCTCTCGCCGCTGCTGCTGCGCGTGAGCCGCCAGGACCTGCGCTCGAACTACCGCAACTACGACGAGACCGCCGCGTTCCTGGACGGCGCGGGCGGGTGGATCTCGGTGCCGCTGCGCGGGGTCGGCATCGTCCTCTACGGGCAGCACCCGGCGCTGCGCCGCGAGGAGAACGCCTTCACGCGCGGCCAGCTCGGCTCGCCGGTACCGCCCGGCACGGTCACCACCTCGACGACCTCGCGCGAGGCGCGCGCGGGGTTCGCGCTGTCGGCGGCGCGGGGCGCGCTGCGCTTCGGCGCGGCGGGGGAGTGGACGCGCCGCTCGGACGCCTACGACTACCAGGAGACGTCGGGCGACCCGGCGGCCGGGAATCGGCACGCCGACTTCGGCGGCGACGCGGCGGGCTTCGCGGCGGGCGCGCGCCTGGCCGGCGCGGGCCGCGTCGCGCTCGGCGCCGCGGTGCGCTACGCGCCGGCGCTCACGCTCACGGGCGGCTGGCACTCGGAGCTGTTGACCGGCGACTCGGCCGCAGCGGTGTCGGTCGGCCGCGGCGTGGCGTGGGAGGGCGGGTTCTCGGCGCGCGTCGCCGTGACGCCGGAGTTCCACGCGCTCGCCGCGCTGGGCGGGCGCGGCAGCCGGAGCTGGGACGCCTTCGGGGTGCGCCCCGGCGCGGGTGCGGAGTGGCGCGTGGGTGGCGAGTTCCACGACGCGCGCGACCCGTGGACGGTGCGCTTCGGCCTCGGCCTGGAGACGCAGAGCGGCGTGCCCGAGCCGCGCGCGGGCGTGGTCGCGCTCGGCTTCGGCTGGAAGATGGAGTCCCTGACGCTCGACCTCGCGGCGCTGCGGCGCTCGCTCCAGCGCGCGGGCGAGCCGACGTCCTACGATGACCGCGTGCTCGCGAGCGCGACCGTTGCGTTCTGAAGCGCGTCCCGCGCGCGGGGTCACGCCGCGCGAGGTCGCGCCGCCGGGCGCGCGCGCCGTTGTGCTAAACTGCCCGGCGCGACGCTGGGAGGCCGGCCCCGGGCCGCGCGACGCAGTGGATCCCGGACGTCATTCGCGCCCCCTTGATGCGAGAGTGGCGGAACTGGCAGACGCGCTGGATTTAGGATCCAGTGGGGAAACT
>CAYHRW010000149.1:0-7167 GCA_964359105.1 uncultured bacterium | reverse complement strand
GACGAGATCGGGTTCGTCGAGGACTACCTGGGCGTGGCGCGCGAGCGCTACGAGAACCCGCTCGAGTTCCGCTACCAGGGGCCGCAGGAGCTGCTGTCGGCCGCGGTGCCGCCGCTCCTGCTCCAGCCGCTGGTCGAGAACAGCCTCAAGCACGGCTGCGCGCCGGGCGCGCCGCTCCACCTGGAGCTGGCGGCCGCGCGGCAGGACGGCTGGCTCACGCTCACCTTCGCCGACGACGGCGCCGTGGTCGCGAACGGTGGGCCCGGGTTCGGCGTGGGGTTGCAAAACCTCGAGCAGCGCCTGCGCCGTTTCGGCGGCCCCGGCGCCACCATGCAGGCGGGTCCGCGCGCGGGCGGCGGCTTCGCCGTCACGCTGCGCTGGCCCGTCGAGAAAGGAGCCGCCGCGTGAGCACCGCACGGCACGACGAGACGAAGCTCCGCGCGCTCATCGCCGACGACGAGCCGCGCGCGCGCCAGTTCCTGGAGAAGCTGCTGGGCGAGCACGAGGGCATCGAGGTGGTGGGGGCGGCGAAGGGCGGGGCCGAGGCACTAGGGCTGATCGAGCGGCTCAAGCCCGACGTTGCGTTCCTCGACATCCACATGCCCGACCTGTCCGGGCTCGAGGTCGCTCGCCACCTGCGCGGCGAGGACGCACCGATCGTGGTGTTTGTCACCGCCTACGACCAGTACGCGGTCGAGGCCTTCGAGGTCGCGGCGCTCGACTATGTCCTCAAGCCGCTCAAGCGCGAGCGCCTGGCCGAAACCGTGCGCCGCGTGATGGCCGAGGCCGCGGGCGGCCGGCCGGCCGCGCGCGCCCGCGCGCTCAAGTCCGCGCTGGATTCCCCCGCGCTCAAGGGGCAGTTGCCGCCGCTCAAGCGCCTGCCGGTGCGCCACCGGCGCGAAGTGAAGCTGCTGGACCTCGAGCAGGTGCCGCTCATCTTCTCGCGCGACCGCCTGGTGCTGGCGCGCGCCGAGGGCCGCGAGTACCTGGTGGACTACACGTTGCAGGAGCTGGAGAGCCGGCTGCCCGAGGGCCAGTTCGTGCGGGTCCACCGCGGCGCGCTGGTGAACGTGGACGCCATCGAGTCCTACGGCGGCGAGGAAGGCGTGCTGGTCCTGAAGCTCAGCGACGGCACCCGCGTCGAGGCGAGCGAGCGCCGGGCGGCGGAGGTGCGGCGGCGGTTGAGGTAGGATCCCGCCGGCAGCACCCCTCGAGACCACGGGAGAGACCAGGATGAACCTGCGCCGCTGGATTTCCGCCGCCATCGCATGCGCCGCGCTGGCCGCCGCGTGCACCGTCCCCTCCGCCCGCGCCGCGGGCTCGGCCGCCGACACCGTCTCCGCCGCCAGCTTCGCCGGCGACTGGCACGGCCAGCTGAACGCTGGATTCAGCAAGCTCCAGCTCGTCGTCCACTTCAAGCGGCAGCCCGACGGCGGTCTCTCGGCCACGTTCGACAGTCCCGACCAGTCCGCGTTCGGCCTGCCGGTGGACAGCGTGTTCCAGCAGGGCCGCGCCCTGCGCTTCGTGATGAACGCCATCCGCGGCTCGTTCGAGGGCGCGCTCGACGCGAGTGGTGACACGCTCGCCGGGAGCTGGACGCAGGGGATGAGCCTCCCGCTCGCATTCACGCGCGGACCGGCGCCGGCGATCCGGCGGCCGCAGGATCCGGTGCGGCCGTTCCCGTACGACGAGGAGGAGGTGGTCGTCGAGAACGCGGCCGCGGCGGTCAGGCTCGCGGGCACGCTCACGAAGCCGCGCGGGCCGGGGCCGTTCCCGGCCGCGCTCCTCATCACCGGGTCGGGCCCGCAGAACCGCGATGAGGAGCTGGCCGATCACCGGCCGTTCCTGGTGCTGGCCGATCACCTCACCCGGCACGGGCTCGCGGTGCTGCGGCTCGACGACCGCGGCGTCGGCAGGTCCACCGGGACGTTCGCCGGCGCCACCACCCGGGACTTCGCCGGCGACGCGCGCGCCGCCGTCGAGTTCCTCAAGCGCCGGGGCGAGGTGGACCGCGCGCGCATCGGGCTCATCGGCCACAGCGAGGGCGGGATCATCGCCCCGATGCTGGCGGCGGACTCGAAGGACATCGCCTTCGTGGTGCTGATGGCGGGTCCCGGGCTGCCCGGCGAATGGATCCTGGTGCGGCAGGGCGAGCTCCTGAACCGCGCGGCGGGCGCGTCGGAGTCGCTGGTCGCGCTGAATCGCGCGGCGCAGGAGTCCACCTTCGCGATCGTGAAGGCCGAGCAGGACACGGCTGCCGCGGCGCGGCGGATCCGCGCGCTCGCCGGGCGGCTGTTCGCGCATGTGGGCGGCGATCAGAAGCAGGCGGGAAGCGCGATGCAACGCCAGTTGGAGCAGCAGGCCGGGTTCGTGGCGTCGGCGTGGTTCCGCTTCTTCCTGACCTACGACCCGGCGCCCACGCTCAGGAAGGTGAAGTGCCCGGTGCTGGCCCTGAACGGGAGCAAGGACCTGCAGGTGCCGCCCGCGGAGGATCTCGCCGCGATTGCGGGCGCGCTCGAGGCCGGCGGCAACCGCGACTTCAAGACCGTCGAGCTGCCGAACCTGAACCACCTGTTCCAGACCAGCGCCACGGGCTCGGTCGCCGAGTACGGCACGATCGAGGAGACCATCGCCCCCGCCGCGCTCGACACCATGACGGCGTGGATCGAGGCGCGCGTGAAGAAGTGAGGCGCGCGCTCGAGAGAGCGCGCGCCCCGGCGCCCGATCCCGCAGCATCCCCGCTCAGCTCTTCGTCGGCGGCACCGGCCAGGGGATGGACTTCAGCCGCTCGGGGTGCACCTGCGGGCGGAACTTCGCCCTGAGCTGCGCGGTCAGCTCGTCGAGCCTCGCCTCGCGCTTCTGCTGGACCGCGTCGTTCTCGAGCGCCTGCCGCGCCAGCGGCAGCAGGTTCTCGAAGCTCTGCGGGCCCTGGTCCTTCGAGATCACCTGCAGCACCAGCCAGCCTGCGCCCATGCGCAGCGGGCCCCGCATCTCGTTCGCCCCGGTCGCCATGATGGTGGCCTCGAGCCGGCTCCACAGCGGGTCCTCGGTCGGGAACTTGATGTCGGTCTCCATGACGCGCGCCGCCGGCGCGGTCGCGTTCACCGCGTCGCGCAGCGTGCCGCTCGGCCCGGCGTGCGCCATCACCGCCCCGGCCGCGGCCGAATCGGGGAACGTGGCGAGCATCACCTTCGCGGCGTCGAGGCGAATGAACGACTCGGGGTGGCGGGCGAAGGCGGCGCGCAGCTCGGCCTCGCTGGCGCTCAGAATGGAGCCGATCTCGGCGCTGTAGATGGCGTCGAGCAGCATGTTGTTGACCCGCTCGCGCACCTGGCGCTGGACCGCGGGCTCCTCACCGAGGCGGCGGCGGCGCGCCTCGATGAGCGCCACGCGCTGGACCAGGTTGCTCTCGAGCCACTGCTCGATCAGCGGCACCATGGTGAAGTTCGGGCGCGGCTTGCCGGGGTCGGCCATGTCCTTCAGGGCGTCGGCCAGCGTGTAGGGGACGTCCCTGCCGCGTTCGTCGTGGTGCGCCAGCACCTGCTTGAGCTGCTCCGGCGTGGGCGGCGGCGGGACCGGCATGCCACCCGTGGAGGCCACCAGCGAGTCGCGGTGGTCGCTCGGGTTGAAGCGGTGGAACAGCACCTGCGGTCCGCCCGGCTCGAGCCGCACCTTGTACTGCTCGCGCAGCCGGTTGTAGGCCGTGTTCATGAGCGACTTCTGCTTTCGCTGCTTGAGCATCTCCCCGAGCATCGCCTTTTGCTGCTCGAACGGCTCCTGCTGGCGCGGGCGCCGCTCGGTGACCTTGACCAGGAACCAGCCGTCGCCGGTGGACTCGATCGGGCCGACCAGCTTGCCGAGCGGCGCGGTGCGCAGCAGGTCGTCGAGCGGCGGCACCAGGGATCCGGGCGTCATGAACCCCGCGTCGCCGCGCGGCGGCATCATGCCGGTGTAGTTGTGGCGGTCGGCCACGGCGGAGAAGTCGGCGCCGTGGTTCAGCTCGGCGAGCGCGGCGTCGGAGCCGCGGCGGTCGGGCGTGAAGATCACGAACAGGTGCGCCTCGCTGGCGCGCCACTCGTAGAGCTGCTTCATCTCGCCGTCACTCACCGGCACGTCACGCGGAGCCAGCTTCTCCAGCAGCGCGCGCAGCGCGAGCTGGTCCTCGATCTGGCGGCGCGTGTTCGCGAGCAGCGTCGAGTCGGCGAGTCCGCGCGCCTTCGCCTCCTGGATGAGGAGCGCGCGCTTGACCAGGTCCTCGAGCAGCGCGGCCCGGGCGGAGTCGGGCCGGCCGGGGTACTGGCCCGGGTTGGCGCGCGCGACGTCCAGGAAATCGTTGGCGGTGATGGTCTGGTCCCCGACGCGCGCCAGCACGTTCGATTCGGTGGAGCAGCCGGAGAGCAGGACGGGAACGAAGAGCAGCGCGAGCGCGGCGAGCGCGCGGAGCGGGGTCGAGCGGGGTCGCATCATGAACGGGGTTCCTCGGGAGATCGTGGGGGCGGTCGGAAGGAGTGTTTACAGGAGCCGCGGCCCGAGCGCAAACGCGGCCCGGCCGGGCGCGGATGCGCCCACGACAGCCCCGCGGGCAGCCGCGGTCCGCGCCGCGGTGCGCGGTGCGCCGCAGCTCAGTGGCAGCCGCACTCCTCGCCCTTCCACGCCTCGCGGCCCTCGCGCACCAGGAAGAACGTCATGCCGAGCGCCGCGACCGGGTCGGCCCACCACCAGCCGAACAGCGCGTTGAGCCCGATCCCGCCCAGCGTGACGAGCGAGAGCCACCAGCACGCGGTGGTCTGGAACGCGTCGGCCGCGAGCGCGCGGCTGCCGAGCCGCGCGGCGGCGCGGCGCTTGGCGCGGGCGAGCCACACCATGACGCCGAGCGAGATGGCGGTGAGCGCGATGCCCACCACGCTCGGCTCGGGCCGCTCGCCGCGGACAAGCGACCACAGCGCATGGCCCGCCACCCACGCCGCGAGCAGGAAGAGCGAGACGCCGACCAGCCGGTGCGCGCGGCGGTCGAGTCGCTCGATCGCAGCATGGTCCGGCGCGGCCCCGCCGTCGCGCGCGCCGTGCTCGGCGCGCAGCCGCCACACCAGCACCAGGCCCGAGGCACACTCGATGAAGCTGTCGAGCCCGAAGCCGAGCAGCGCCACGCTCCCGGCCGCGAGCGCCGCCGTGACGCCGATCGCGCCCTCGACCACGTTCCAGCCGACCGTCAGGTACTCGAGCCCGAGGGCGCGCGCGACCTGGCGCCGGCGCTCGGGCGGGAACACCGCGGACGCGGCGGCTTCAGACCGCGGCATCGGGGACTCCGGCGGCCACCGCGCGCCGCGCCTCGCGGTCGCGCTCGCGCGCGAGCAGGGCCTGCACGGCCGCGAGGAGCGCCAGGTTGAACGCGAGCCCGATCACGCCGTGGAGCTGCGCGTCGTAGAAGACGAAGAACTGCGTGACGAACACGGCCACCAGCAGGGACATCCGGAAGCTGCGGTAGGCCCGCACCGGGTCGCCGAGGAGCCGGCTCACGCCGACGATGACGAGGATCATGCTCACCACCGTGGAGCCGAGCCGCGCCCACTCCGCGAGGCTCGGCTCGAGATGCGCGCCGGCCACCGGGTCCCGCCCGCCCTTCCACAGGGTGCGTGCGGTGAGCAGGACCCAGCCGACGGCGAACAGGGCCTGCCCGACGAAGACGAGCGAGAGCACCCGGGGGAAGCGCGGGTGGGACGTCACCCGTTCGAGCCGCGCGTCCAGCCAGCGGCGGAGCCGCGCGGTCCACGCCGGCGGCGGGGGCGAGATGGGCGTGAGCTGGTCGAGGACGCTGCGCACCAGCGCGACGCGCGGATCGGCCGGATCGCAGCGGTCCAGGTGCGCCGCGGCGCGCGCCTTCTCGGTGGCGTCCAGATCCTGGAGCGCCATCTCCTTCATGAGCGTGATGGCGTTGGCGAGGGATTCGTCGTCGCTGAGCGCGGTGCGCGAGAGCAGGCGGCGCGTGCCCAGGAAGAACGCGACTAGGACCAGATAGATGAGCGCGACGGCGGGCCGGTAGAAGTAGTCGTTGTCGCGGGTGAGGAACTTGCCCAGCTCATCAATGAAGAAGCCGAAGCCCACGCCGCCCACCAACGCCGCGACCGGCTTCGCGCGGCGGCTGAGCGAGACCAGGGTGAGGACGAGCGCGACGGCGAGCGCGAGCCCGCCCCACAGCATGTGCGCGATGTGGAGGCCGCCGCCGCCGAGCTGGGGGTAGCCGGTGGCCGCGAGCACGGCACGGATGACCAGGATGGTGGCGACCGCGCACACCAGGAACAGCTCGGCCAGGTAGCCCGCCTCGGCGTCGCGGACGAGGAGCGGCAGGCCTCGCGGGCGGGCGGCGGGTGGCGTGGTGGGGAAGTCGCTCACGGCGCGCCGGCGGGCTCGTCGCCGAGGACGAACGGAATCTGGCGCGCGGTCTGGAACGAGAAGAGCAACAGGTGCCGGAGCGTCTCGCGGTGCACGGCGGGCGAGCTCCCGGGTTCCAGCCACAGGTGGGCCACCAGGTCGCGCCAGCGCAGCAGCTCGCGCCGCAGGCCGCGCTCGCGGCGCACCGCGACCGTGAGATCCGCAAGCTGGAGCACGCGAGCGTAGGCGCTCTTGAGCCGCTCGCGGTCCCCGGGGGCCATGAGCTTCGAGGCGCGATGCATCTCGTTCGCGATCATGAGCAGCTGCTGGTCGCGCGTGAACCGTGCCCAGCGCTCGGGCGAGAGCGAGGCGTGCTGGCTCATCTCAGAGCGGCCCGCCCTCGCCGATCAGCTCGAGTGCCAGCTCCCGCACGCGCTCCCGCACCCCGGAGTCGGCGATCTCCATACCGGGGTTGCCGCGCGCCGGGCGGACGTTGACGAACGAGGTGAACTCGATGCAGCCGTCCCGTCCCCGGCCGGGGTAGTAGTTGGCGCCCCACAGGTGCTCGGGGCGGCTCCCATCGTCCAGCAACGCCTGCTCGGCGTCCGCATGCAGCTCGCCCCCGATCCCGATGACGCCCCGCTCCACGTCGGCCACGAACTTGACCATCTCTCCGAAGCCGTCCTGGACGAGCCGGCGGAGCTCGTCGGGGGCGATCCGGCTCGAGAGGATCACGACGGACGGCGGCAGCTCGGACATGCCCGGCATCTTCCCACAGTGCGGGGGTGGCGGGCCACG
>CAYHRW010000148.1:0-7194 GCA_964359105.1 uncultured bacterium | reverse complement strand
ACGGGTCGCCCGGCACCGGCGGGCGGTCCCAGGGCGCGTGGGCGCGGTAGGGGTTGGGGACCACCCAGACCCGCGAGACGTCCGGGCGCGCGGTGAGGTGCGGCACGACGATCGAGTCTATGGACGCCACCAGCGGGCTCTCGAGGCGCTCGAACTGCGTCACCCCTCCCGACACCGTGCGCTTCTCCGAGACCGTGGTCACGACGTAGAGGTAGTCGAAGCCGTTCAGCACCTCGCGGTCGGTCACGCGGTAGCGCCCGATCGGGTAGTGCTTCCTGCCGTACTGGATGACGTCGTAGTCGCGCGTGGTGTCGCGGATGGTCGCGAGCGGGACCTCGTGGTTGAGCGTGTCCGTGCCGAAGGCGCCGATGAGCTGCCACTGCCTGGCGGGTGGCAGCTGGGACTGGCGCGACCAGTCGGAGAGCCGGTAGAGCCGGTAGCCGGCGAAGGAGAATCCCGTCGCGCCGGTCACGCCGGCGCCCAGCAGGATCTCGGGCGTGTTGTCCCACTCGATGCGCACCTCGTGGTCGCCGCGCACCGCCCGCTGCTGCGGCGCGGGCGGCACCGCGCCCGGGTCGAGCCAGCGCACCACGGTCTCGCGCCCGTCGAGGCCGGTGCAGGCGTCGCAGTCGGCGTCGGTCCAGATGCAGCGGCCGGCGGTGTAGGTCTCCTCGCTCGCCACGCCCGGCGGGAAGCCCGGCAGCGGCCAGTAGGCCGGGTCGTTGACGAACTTCTGCGGGCAGTGCGGGTCGTAGTTGAAGGGGATCCCGGGAGGCGCCTCGAGGCACACCTCGTGCCCGTTGATGCCGGAGCGGCCCACCACGGTCGAGACCGCGTTCGAGTCGGGGAGCAGGTTGAGGCGCGTCCCGTTGTGAATGAACGCGGCGTTGCCCACGGCGGAGGGCATGCTGTCCAGCTCCGCGGTCGCCACGAAGCCGACCGCGAACTGGAGCGAGGACCCGGGCGGCAGCATCGGGAACGGGCCCGCGCGCACCAGCACGGCGTAGTCGTGCGCGGCCGTGGTCGGCGCGCCCGCGAACCGGCCGGCGAGCGCCTCGTAGCGGTCGCCGTCCACCACCGGCGGCCCTCCCTGCCCGGGCGGCAGGTCCTGCGCGAACACGGTGAAGTGGAAGGTCGTGTCCTTCCCCGGAGCGTGCGCCTGGGCGCGTGCCTGCGCCACCGCGGGGCCGAAGGCGTCGTTGTCGAGCAGCGCGAGCGGGTCGGTGGTGTGGGTGAACGGCACCACGGCGACGCACGGCAGCCCCGAGCCCGGCACTCCGTCCATCACGACCGGCACGGTGCCGCCGAGGCGCGTGAAGCAGTCCTTGATGAAGAGCCCGAAGGCCGAGGTCCCCTCGTGGATCACGACCGAGCTGGTGCGCCACGCCAGCCGGTCGTCCAGATGCCCGCCGGGCTCGTTGCGCCCGCGCGAATCGAGGTCGCAGTAGAGCCCCAGGTAGAGCTGCTGGAGCGCCTCCGTCCCGTGGTTCGTCACCGTGAACTGCACCCCCGCGAAGGCGTCGTAGCCCGGCACCGACCAGGCGTAGCACTCCTGGTGCACCGACAGCCCCAGCGGCTCGTGATGCTCCCCGTTCGGATAGCCGTACGCCACCGCCTCCGGCCGGTCATCCACGTAGTCCGCCGCCAGCACCTGCTGCGACGGGAACCCCAGGTCCTCGTCCACTTCGCCATCGCCGTCATCGTCCTTGCCGTTGAAGATCTCCTCGTCCACCGCTCCGTCGCCGTCGTCGTCGGTGCCCCGCTTCGATCCCGGGCGGCCCGCCCAGCCGGTCAGGACGCGGTCCTCCGGATCG
Organism: uncultured bacterium; assembly: GCA_964359105.1. GTDB lineage: Bacteria > Eisenbacteria > RBG-16-71-46 > RBG-16-71-46 > RBG-16-71-46 > JACRPT01. The sequence continues at coordinate 5,380 of CAYHRW010000148.1, read as the reverse complement.
AGCGTGGGCCGCCACTCCAGCATCGGCCCGCCCGAGACCCGGGTGTGGCCCTCGGCGTTCAGCGCGCCCACCCACAGCTCGGCGCGGCTCAGACCCTCATGGCCCGAGCCCCTGGGGAACTCGAAGGAAGGGTCGAAGGACAGGCCGCGGTCGAAGAAGGCGTTGCCGAGGATGCCGGCGTTGGTGACCCGCATGGCGAAGTTGCCGGCGTTCAAGACCGGGCCGCGGTCATCAATGTCGAGGACCGCCGCGGAGCGGCCGGGACAGAGCAGGAGGACGGCGAGCACGGCCAGCGTGCCCGCGGGGGCGCGACGTGTCAGTGGTGTCTCCTCGAGGGATCGGGCAGACCGATGCGGCGCGTGACGCGAAGCGCGAGTCTAGCCCGCCATGCGCGGAGCCGACAACGCCCGATGTGCCGGACAGGCCGCGCCCGGAGCCGCCACGGCCGCGCCGGTCATGCGCGTTGACCGCAGAGCGGGCGTGTCCCTAGATTGGCCGCGTGTGCACGCTCATCCTCGGGGTCGGGGTCGCGGGAGAAGGCTCGGTGCTGCTGGCCGCGAACCGCGACGAGGACCCGGCGCGTCCCTCCGAGCCACCGCTCCTGCTGCACCGCTCGCCGCCCATCGCCGGCGGGCGCGACCGCCTGGCCGGCGGCACCTGGCTGGCGCTGCGCGGACGCGAGGCCGCGATCGCGATGCTGAACCGGCACCCGATCCAGGGCGAGCCGCCCGATCCGGGGCGCCGATCGCGCGGCCTCCTCGCGCTGGAGGTGGCGGCAACCGCGGGTGAGCCGCTCGCCGCGAGCGCTCTCGAGCGGGCTCGCGCCGCACTCGCCGAATCGCGCTACGCGCGGTTCTCGCTCGTGTTCGCCTCGGTCGCGGCCTGCTGGGTGCTGGGGCACGACGGCCGGGCTGAGGCCGCCGTCGAGGGGATCGGGCCGGGCTGGCACGTGCTCACCCACACCCGGCTCGACGACCCGGACGAGCCGCGCGCCGCCTGGCTGCGCGGCCGGCGCGCGGGGTGCGCGCGGCGCGCGCGCGCCGCGGCCGCGGCGCGCGTGACCGAGCTGATGAGCCGGCACGCGGGCGGCGGCGTGCCCGCGGTGTGCATCCACGCGGGCGGCATCGTCACGGTCTCGTCGGCGCGCGTGTGGCTCGGCGCCGGCGGCTTTCGCTACGGCCACGCCGAAGGCCGGCCGTGCGCGGCTCCCTTCGACGACTACTCGCACCTGCTCCCGGAGATGCCCGGGGGCGCACCCTCGGAGGATCCATGAGACTCGACGGCCAGGTGGCGCTCATCACCGGGGCGAGCCGCGGGCTCGGGCTCGCCATCGCGCGACGCTCGAGCGCTGGGGCCGGCTCGGAGGAGCGCGACCGCACCCTCGAGCCCGCCGAGGTCGCGTCGCTGGTGGCCTTCGTGTGCGCCGCCCCGGAGCACGTCGCGGTGGGCGACGTCGCGATCTGGCCGCTCTCGGCGGGCGTCGCCTCGCAGGGGTGAAGCACCTGCCCCCGCCGCGGCGGGCATTCCCGTTGACACTGGCTCCCGACGCGCGCCTACAATGGGCCCGGCGTGCGCTTCGCCGACTGGTCATCGAGAGGGAGGGGGACTGGGATGGAGACGACGAACTTTCCCGAGTGCCGCAAGTGCAACGACGGGGTGCTCCTGCCGCTGTCCGACTACGGGCGGGACGGGGCGCCGATCACCTACAAGGCCTGGGTGTGCAGCAACCCCGCCTGCGGGTTCAACGTCCGCATCGACAACGGCGAGATCAGCCTGGGCCGCACGATCGGACCTTCCACGAAATGAGGTCCGAACCGCTTTGATCCGCGCCATCGTCTTCGACCTCGACAACACGCTGACCGACTTCATGAAGATGAAGGCGGACGCCGTGGAGGCCGCGATCGACGGGATGATCGACGCCGGCCTCAACCTGCCGCGCGAGGTGCTGCGCGCGCGCATCGACGCCATCTACCAGGAGAAGGGGCTCGAGTACCAGCGCGTGTTCGACGAGCTGCTCGAGCGCGAGTTCGGCGTCATCGACCCCAAGATCCACGCCTCGGGCATCGTCGCCTACCGCCAGGTGCGCGCTTCGATGAAGCTCTACCCGCACGCGCAGCTCGCGCTGCTCGAGCTGGCGAAGCGCGGCATCCGCCTGGGCGTGGTCTCCGACGCGCCGCGCGCCCAGGTGTGGCAGCGGCTGTGCTCGCTCTCGCTCCAGCACGTGTTCGACGCGGTCGTGACCCACGATGACACGCAGGCGCGCAAGCCCGACGCCGCGCCCTTCCGCGAGGTGCTGCGCCGTCTGGCGGTCGAGCCGCACGAGTCGCTCATGGTCGGCGACTGGGCCGAGCGCGACGTGGTGGGCGGCCGCAGCCTGGGCATGAAGACGGTCTTCGCGCGCTACGGCGACACCTTCGGCACGCAGGAGTCGGGCGCGGACTACGACGTTGACGACGTGTACGAGCTGGTCCGCATCGTGGACCAGCTGAACGGCGCCCCCGGCCCGCACGCCGGAGACGCCCGGACCCCCACGGGGAGGACTCATGGGTGAGAGCAAGGTCAAGGCTTCGAAGGCGAAGGTCCACCAGCCGCCCGAGGGCACCGCCGGCCTCGACGGCCACTTCCACGTGTACGTCTTCGATGTGTTCCACAAAACCTTCCTGGCCGGCAGGACGTGGGAGACGGCGGAGCGCGCGGTGTCCTTCCAGCGCCACGAGCAGGAGCGCATCTACGCCGAGCAGGAAGCGGATCCCGCGCTCTTCGATCTGCCGTTCATCTCCTCCGACCCCGATCTGCCGGGCCGTGTGGAGCGCGACGCCGAGTACAAGCAGCGTCTCATCCGCGAGCTGACCTTCGAAGCCCGCGGGCGCGCCCGCAAGCGCTGACGCGGGACGCGGGATGCTCGCCGTGTTGCTCGCCGGGGCGCTGGCCACGCCGGCGCCCGCGGACACCGGCGTGCGCGTGCCCGGCACCGCGCTGCGCTTCGGACTGCCGCGCGCGGCGGTCGAAGCGCGCGGCTTCCGCGAGCCCGCGCCGGGCGACCCGGCCGCGCGCACCGGCTCCTGCCGCTTCTTCGGGCTCGACGCCGAGGCCGTGCTCACCTTCGAGGACGACCGCCTCGCGCTCGCGCGCGTCGAGGTGAAGGACGCGGCCGGCTACCAGGTGAGCTACGTCGAGGACCAGCTCGCGCGCCTCGGCTATCGCCGCCGCTGCACGGTGCGCAGGCCTCAGCAGAGCGTGTGCGACTGGCTGGGGAAGGCAAAGGTCCATCTCGAGGTGATCGGCGGGCAGCTCAAGGCGACCGCGGAGCCGCTGCCGCCGCCACTGGCAGCGGCAGCCGTTTCGCCTGCGGTGCGCGACTCGGCGGTGGGTATACCCGTGGCCGATCCCGTGCCGGTCTCGCCCGAGACCCTCGCCGTCGCCGAGGGCCCGCTGCAGCTCCGCTACGCGAGCGCCCGCGTGCTGGAGCGCGCGCCCGTCGGATACCCGGAGGCCGCGCGCAAGGCGGGCGTGCAGGGCCGGGTGTGGGTGCACGCTCTGGTCGGACCCGAGGGCGACGTGCTCGAGGCGCATGTCGCGCGCGGCATCCCGGAGCTGAACGAGGCCGCGCTCCACGCGGTGCGGCGCTGGCGTTTCGCGCCCCCGACCTGGAACGGGCGGCCCTGCCGCACCTGGGTCGTCATCCCCGTCACCTTCCGGCTCCACTGACATGCTCCTGCTCGCGGCCGAGGAGATGCGCCGCCTGGACCGGGCCACCGTCGAGGGCGGGCACTGCTCGGGGCCAGACCTCATGGAGCGCGCGGGCGCCGGCGTGGCGGCGGCGATGGAGCGGCGCTACGGCTCGCCGCTGGCGCTGCGCGTGCTGGTGCTGTGCGGCACCGGCAACAACGGCGGCGACGGCCTGGTGGCGGCGCGCCACCTGCGCGCGCGCGGCGCCGACGTCACGGTCGGGCTGCTCGGGCCGCTCGACCGCGTCCAGGGCGACGCGCTCGTCCACCTCGAGCGCATGCGCACGGCGGGGCTCGCGGCGCACCCGTTGCTCTCCGAGGAGGATCTCGCGCTACTGGTGGCCTCGCGCGAGCCGTGGGACTTCGCGCTCGACGCGGTGCTCGGCACCGGCGCGCGCGGCGAGCCCGAAGCGCTGGCCGCGACCGCGGTGCAGGCGCTGCGCGAGCTCGACGAGGCCGGCACCCGCGTGGTGGCGGTGGACCTCCCCACCGGCGTCAACGCCGACACCGGCGAGATCGCGCGCCGCGCGGTGCGGGCCGACCTCACCGTGACCTTCGGCCATCCCAAGCGCGGCCACTACCTCTACCCCGGCCGCGCGTTCGCCGGAGACCTCGAAGTGGTGGACATCGGGCTGGTGGACGCTGACTGCGTCCCGCGCGGCTTCCCGTTCTCGCTCGCGACGCCCGTCGAGATGGACGCGCTCGTCCCGCCGCGCGACCCGCGCGCCCACAAGGGCTCGGTGGGCCGCGTGCTGGTGGTGGGCGGCTCGCCGGGCCTGACCGGCGCGGTGACGCTCGCGGCGCGCGCCGCCTCGCGCGCCGGCGCCGGCTACGTGCAGGCCGCGGTGCCGGCGGGCCTCAACGACATCCTCGAGGCGAAGCTCACCGAGGAGATGACCATCCCGGTGCCGGAGACGCCGCAGCGCACGCTGGCGCTCGCCGCGCTCACGCCGGTGCTGGCGCGCGCCGCGGAGGTGGACGCGCTGGTGCTGGGCTCGGGCCTCTCGCGCGGGCGCGAGTGCGCCGAGCTGGTGCGCCAGCTCGCGGCGCGGAGCCCGGTGCCGTTCGTGCTCGACGCCGACGGGCTCAACGCCTTCGCCGCCGCGGCCGGATCGCTCGCCGCCGGCGCCGCGCCGCGCGTTCTCACGCCGCACCTCGGCGAGATGGCGCGCCTCACTGGCGAGAGTCCCGCCGCGCTCGAGTCGCGCCGGCTCGACGCGTGCCGCGAGTGGGCGATGCGCTGGGGCTGCGTGGTGGTGCTCAAGGGCGCGCCCACCGTGACGGCGTCACCCGACGGCCGCGCCACCGTGAATCCCACCGGCAACCCCGGCATGGCAACCGCGGGCATGGGCGACGTGCTCTCGGGCGTGATCGCGGCGCTGCTCGCGCGGGGGCTCGCGCCGTACGACGCCGCGCGCGCCGGCGTGTTCGTGCACGGGCTCGCGGGCGACCTGTGCGCGCGCGACCGCGGCGCGGTGGGCTTCACCGCCGGCGACGTGGCCGGCATGCTGCCCGCCGCGCTGCGTGAGCTGGAGCGCGCCGGCGACGCGAGCCGCGGCGCCCCGCAGACGGAACGGCGGCCCCCCCCCGGATAACCCCCGCCCCCCCCCCCCGCCAAACCCCCCCGGGCAAACTGGGGGGCGGGAAGAAAA
>CAYHRW010000147.1:0-7207 GCA_964359105.1 uncultured bacterium | reverse complement strand
TCGAGCTTGCTGATGGTGTTGTCGAAGTCGAACTTCTCCAGCACCTCGCGCATGTTCGAGCTGAAGCCGGCGATATAGTTGCGCAGGTTCGCCGCCAGGTGCGGCGCGTCTGCGAGGAGCTTCTCGAAGTCGTAGCGCGACGTGTTGTAGAAGGCAAAGCCGGATGCGGTGCGGAGATCGCGCTCGAGATTCTGCAGCCCCTTGCCCCGGAGCTTTGCCTGCGTCGAGAGCACCTTCTCCTTGGTGGGGCCGAGCACGCAGTCGAGACGGCGCAGGACCGTGAGCGGCAGGATGACATCCTGATACTTGCCGCGCTTGAAGGTGTCGCGGATGAGGTCCGCGACTCCCCAGAGGAAGCTGACGATCTCGCCGTGGTTCACCGGTTCTCCCGATACTCGCGTGCCGGCTGTGTCGGTGTGCATCGTGCCAACGCACTGCCGATCCGATGGCAGATGAACTGACCTGCTAACAGAATCCCGGTCGCCAGTGGCGCTTGGGAACCCTCTGAATCCGCCAACGCCGGTTGCTGCATTGCTCCTGCCCGATGATCAGGCCGTCCCGCAGAAGCTCCCTGAGAGGCTTCCCCGCGCGTGATCGAGAGTCCCTCAGGACTCCGGTGGCGTCGAGCCAACGTCCTGCGGCGGCCGGTGTAGCGCTCTCAAGCCCACGGAGATGAAGAACCACCTGGATCAGGTCGCTGCATCTCCGGGCCCTCAGCAGTCTCTCGTGACTATGAGCCATCGCGCTCGCCCCCCTCAGGTCGCGATATCACACCGCACTCCCCGGCGCCCCCCCCTCCCGACCCGTGGGCAGGTGGGGACGCACCGCCCGCGGCAGTATCGTGCAGGGGGTTGGAGATCACAAACGGAGAATCCTCGCCAGCGCGCTCACGAGGCGTCACCTGCACGCCCCGTGGTTCGCGTCGCGCACATCCACCACCCGCACATTGCCCGCCGCCTCAGGCCTCGTCTATAGTCCGCCTCCATTCGCGGGACCAGCGCTCTTGCCGATGTCGTCTCCTCACATGCGAGCCAACTCATGCCCGAATTGATCGACGTCCTGCTGCTCCTCGCCCTCCCGGCCTCCGGAAAATCGGAGGTCCGCCGCTACCTCGCGGCCCTCACGCCCGAGCAGTGCCGGGACGAGATGCACCTCGGCCCCACGGTGCAGCTCGACGACTACCCGTACGTGCACATGATGCGCCGCGTCAGCCAGGAGCTGAGGAAGCGCGGGAACGATGGCGTGTTCTTCGACTCAGACGATCTGCCGATGAAGGACGGGCGCGACTGGGGGATGCTGGTCGAGCTGCTGAACGAGGACTTCGACGATCTCGTGAAGCGCCGCCGCCCGGCATCTTCCTCGGCGGCCGAGTGGCTGTTCGACCGCATGGACGCGGCGCGCGGCAAGGCCGGGGCGCCGCGCGCGCTCGCCGCGCTGCCCGCCGAGCTGCGCCGCTCGATCGCGCAGGCGCTCGATCCGGAGTGTGCCGAGCTGCTACACGACAAGAACGCCGGCATCCCCGAGAGCCTCGACGGGAAGACCGTGGTGATCGAAGCGGCGCGCGGCGGCCCGGACGGTGCGACGTTCCCGCTTCCCGACCCGCTCGGCTACCAGTACTCGCTGCGCACCTTCAGCGACGCGATCCTCGCGCGGGCGTCGATCCTCTACGTATGGGTCACGCCCGAGGAATCGCGCCGCAAGAACCGCGAGCGCACCGATCCCAACGACCCCGGCTCGATCCTCCATCACGGCGTGCCCATCGCGGTGATGCTGGGCGACTACGGCTGCGACGACATGGAGTGGCTCATCCAGCACTCGGGCCGGCCGGACATGGTGAAGGTCGAAGCCCGCGGGAAGACCTTCCACCTGCCGGTGGCGCGCTTCGACAACCGCGTGGACAAGACCACGTTCGTTCGCGCCGACCGCGTCCAGTGGAAGCCCGCGGACGTGAAGGCGCTCCACGAGGGGCTGACGGAGGCGCTCGGGCGGCTGGTGCGGGTCGCCGCCGTGCGCGGCGCCTGATCCCGTCGGCGCGGTCCGCCGACGAGCCGGGCCCGCCTGCGGCGCTCTAGGCGCGCGGTTGAGCCGCGGCCTCCGCGCGCCGGGCAGCCGGCGCGAGCGAGCCGACCGCGGCGAGCGCCGTGAAGAGCAGGTTCTCGAGCAGCTTCACCGCGCCGACGCGGGTGGCGTCGGCGGTGCCGAAGCAGCCGCACTCGAAGTCGAGCCCGCGCGCCATCGCCGTGCCGATGGCGACCGTGAACACGAGCATCATCGCCAGCGCGATCCACGCCGCCGAACGCGGCCGCACCCCGACCACCAGCGCGAGCCCGGCCACCAGCTCGATCCACGGCAGGGTCATCGCCATCAGGTTCACCGCCGCGAGCGGCACCAGGTGGTAGTGGCCGATCTGGGTCGCGAACGCGGGCAGGTCGCCGAGCTTGGCGAGTGACGAGGCCAGCAGCAGCACCCCGATGGCGAGCTGGCAGAGGCGCACGATGAACCAATGCCGGAGCCCGCTCATCGTCCCGCCCCCCGCGCCACCGGGTAGCCCGCCGCCTGCCATTCCGGGAAGCCTCCGGTGAAGACCAGCACCTTGCGGATGCCGTCGGCGAGCATGTTGACCGCGAGCTCGTGCGACAGCGTGCAGTCACCCCCGCTGCAGTAGACGATGACGGGCTTGCCCGCGTTCTTCACCGGGTCGAGCAGCGCCGGGTTCGCCACCGCGGCGTCGAACGGGATGCTGAGAGCGCCCGCGATGTGGCCCGCGGCGTACTCGCCCGCCTCGCGCGCGTCCACGATCAGCGCCGCGCCCGCGTCGAAGAACTTCTTCACGTTCGCGAGCTGCACCTCGATCGGCCGGTCCAGGTCGGGGACCGCGGGCAGCTCCGCGTGCGCCGCGGGCGGCCCGGTCGCGGGCGTCCCGCCGGGCGTGGCGGCCGGAGGCGCGGCCGGCGCGGTGGCGGGTGACGGCGGCGGGCTGGTCGTGGACGGGTGCGCGCGGGCCGCGTCCGCGGGCCGCGCCGGCGTTCGAGCAGACGTCGTCGTCGGGGCCCCGGGCGCCTGCGGCGCCGCAGTGTCCGGAGCAGGCGACGCGCCCCCGCCCCACGCGCGTGCCGGCGCACCCGCGGTGTCGGCCGCCTGGAGCGCCTCGAGGCTCGGCAGCTTCTCCACGCGCGCCACCCACGGCATCCCGCGCGGCGGCCGGCTCGCGAGCCCGAGCGCGTTGTAGGCGAGCCCGAGCGCCACGCCGGCCAGCACGATGACGCCGGCGCCCTTCAGCGTCTCGCTCATCGGACCTCCGCCGCGGTGGCCGAGGCCCCGCTCGCGCTCGGCGCGCCCGCCAGCAGCACCATGAGCGCCTTCTGCGCGTGCAGCCGGTTCTCCGCCTGGTCGAAGATCGCGGAGTTCGGCCGGCGCGAGGTGGCGTAGTCGATCTCCTCGCCGTAGTGCGCGGGCAGGCAGTGGAGGATGACGGCGTCGGGCCGCGCCAGCGCCATCACCGTGTCGTTCACCTGGTAGGGGCGGAAGGCGCTCCGGCGCTGCTCGGCCTCGCCCTCCTGCCCCATGCTCGCCCACACGTCGGTGTAGAGGACGTCCGCGCCTCGGCACGCCGCGGCCAGGTCGTTGCTCACGGCGATCCCCGCTCCGGTGGCGCGGCCCATGGTCGCGGCCTCGGCCACGACGTCCTTCGCCGGCTCGTAGCCGGGCGGCGTGACCACCGTGACGCTCATGCCGAGCAGCGCGCCGCCGTAGAGCAGCGAGTGCGCGACATTGTTGCCGTCGCCGCAGAACACCGCCTTGAGGCCCTCGAAGCGGCCCTTGCGCTCGTGGATGGTCTGCAGGTCGGCGAGGATCTGGCAGGGGTGCTCGCGGTCGGAGAGCCCGTTGATGACGGGCACCGACGCGTAGCGCGCCAGGTCCGCGACCAGGTCGTGCCCGAACACGCGCGCCATGATGAGATCGGCCATGCGCGAGAGCGTGAGCGCGATGTCCTCGACCGTCTCGCGCTCGCCGAGCCTGATGTCGGAAGGCCCGAGGCAGATGGCGTGGCCCCCGAGCTGGGTCATGCCGGCCTCGAAGGACACGCGCGTCCGGAGCGAGGGCTTCTGGAAGATCATCGCCAGCGTCCGGTCCGCGAGCAGGCGGCGCGGGCGGCCCTCCTTCAGCTCGCGCTTCAGGGCCGCCGCGGTGCGCAGGACCTCCCGGGTCTCCTCGGCGGTGAAGTCCCTCACCGAGACGTAGCTGCGGCCATCGAGTCTCACCATGTCGTCTCCCTCACGCGCGGCGCGGGCATCAGCCCAGCACCTGCGCGATGCGCTCGGTCGCCCAGTCGAGGTCCCGCTCTTCGATCACGAGCGGCGGCGCGATGCGCAGCACGCTCTCCACCGTGTCCTTGCACAGGATCCCTTCCTCCTTCAGACGCTTCGCGTAGTCCTTCGCCGGTCCCGCGTCGGGCCGCAGCTCGATGCCGATCAGGAGCCCCCTGCCGCGCACCTCCCTCACGCGGGGAGAGCGCAGGCCGCGCAGGCGCTCGAGGAACGCCGCGCCGAGCGACGCGGCGCGCTCCGCCAGCCGGTCGCGCTGGAGGATCTTCATCGAGACGCGCGCCACCGCGCAAGCGAGCGGGTTGCCGCCGAAGGTGCTGCCGTGGTCGCCGGGGCGGAATACGCCGAGGATCTCGCGCGAGGCCAGCACCGCCGAGACCGGCATCATCCCGCCGCCGAGCGCCTTGCCCAGGATGAGCAGGTCGGGCTTCACGCTCTCGTGGTCGCAGGCGAACAGCCGGCCGGTGCGGCCGAGCCCGGTCTGGATCTCGTCGGCGATGAAGAGCACGCGATGCCTCGTGCAGATCTCGCGCGCCCGCTCGAGGTACCCGGCCGGCGGCACCACGATGCCGCCCTCGCCCTGGATGGGCTCGACCAGGAAGCCGACCGTGTTCGGACCGATCGCGGCCTCGAGCGCCGCCGCGTCGCCGTAGGGCACGAGCCGGAAGCCGGGCGTGAACGGCCCGAAGCCCTCGCGGAACTGCGGGTCGTCCGAGAAGCTGACGATGGTGATGGTGCGCCCGTGGAAGTTGCCCGCGCAGACGATGATCTCGGCCCGGCCGGGCGGCACGCCCTTCACCTGGTAGCCCCACTTGCGCGCGGTCTTGAGCGCGGTCTCCACGCCCTCGGCGCCGCTGTTCATCGGCAGCACCAGGTCCTGCCCGGCGAGGCTCGTGATCTCCTCGCAGAACGGCCCGAACTGGTCGTTCTGAAACGCGCGCGAAGTGAGCGAGAGCGTGCGCGCCTGCGCGACGAACGCCTCGACGATCTCCGGGTGGCCGTGCCCGAAGTTGAGCGCCGAGTAGGCGCTCAGCATGTCGAGGTAGCGGCGCCCGTCCACGTCCTCGACCCAGCAGCCGCTCGCCTTCGCGATCACCACCGGCAGCGGTGCGTAGTTGCGCGCGCTGTGGCGCTGGACGAGCGCGTCGTGCCGCGCGGTCTCGGCGCCCGGCGCGCCTGTGTTCCCCGCGGTCTCCGTCCGGTCCATCGGTTCTCCCTTCAGCGCCCCGGCTCGGCGCCGTTCGCGCCGGCCACCGCCCGCTCCAGCAGCGTCGGGTCGTGCTCCTCGAGCTCGTACCGGACGCGCGTCGAGGGCTTGTCGATCGTGAGCACGTGCCCCAGGTCTATGGGTGTGGCGATCAGCACGGTGTCGCACGGGACCGCGCGGATGGTCGCCGACAGCTCCGCCACCTGGCGCTCGCCGTAGCCCATCGCCGGGAGCACCTGGGTCAGGTGCGGGTACCTCTCGAACACCTCCCTGATCGAGCCCTGCGCCCAGGGCCGCGGGTCCACGATCTCGGCGGCCCCGAGCTTCCGCGCCGCCACCAGCCCCGCGCCGTAGCGCATCTCGCCGTGCGTGAGCGTCGGGCCGTCCTCGACCACCAGCACCCGCCGGCCCTGCACCAGCCCCGGGTCCCCGACCGTGACCGGTGAGTTCGCGCGCACGATCACGGCCTTCGGGTTCACGCGGCGGACGTTGGCCTCGACCGTGGCGGTGCCCGCCGGGTCCGCGCTGTCCACCTTGTTGATCACCACGACGTGCGCCATGCGCAGGTTGGTCTCGCCCGGGTAGTAGGACAGCTCGTGGCCCGGCCGGTGCGGGTCGGCCACCGTGATGTGGAGGTCCGGGCGGTAGAAAGGCAGGTCGTTGTTGCCGCCGTCCCACAGGATGACGTCGGCCTCACGCTCGGCCTGGCGCAGGATGGTCTCGTAATCGATGCCGGCGAACACCAGGTTGCCCATCGCGAGGTGCGGCTCGTACTCCTCGCGCTCCTCGATGGTGCAGTCGTGCGCGTCCAGGTCGGCCACGCTGGCGAAGCGCTGCACCGCCTGCTTCACCAGGTCGCCGTAGGGCATGGGGTGGCGGACCACCGCGACCTTCCTGCCCTGCTCCTTGAGGATCCGGGTCACGCGCCGCGACGTCTGGCTCTTGCCGCAGCCGGTGCGCACCGCGCACACCGCGATGACCGGCTTCGTGCTGCGCAGCATGGTCTGCTCCGCGCCGAGCAGGCGAAACTCCGCGCCCGCGGCGTGCACGCGGCAGGCCTGGTGCATCACGTGCTCGTGCGAGACGTCCGAGTAGGCGAAGGCGACCACGTCCGCCCGGTACCTCGCGATCAGCTGCTCGAGCAACTCCTCGGGGAAGATCGGGATGCCGTCCGGGTAGTCGGGGCCGGCGAGCGCCGGCGGGTAGGTGCGCCCCGCGATGTCCGGGATCTGCGTGGCGGTGAAGCAGACCACCTGGGCGCCGGACAGGCGCTTCCAGTAGACGTTGAAGTCGTGGAAGTCCCTGCCGGCCGCGCCCATGATGATGACGCGGGTCTTCCTCGAGCTGCCCATGCTGGTACCCATCCTCCCCGCTGGCGTGCGTCGCCGGAGGCCGGTCCCGCATCCCGCCAGCCGCCGCGGTGGCCCGCGACCCGGGGGAGGAAACCTGCACGCGAATCTGATCGGCGTCGCGAACCCGACGCCCCAAAGCTGGCAAAGCCGCAAGTAGCATACCACCGGCCGAGTTGCGGACCCGGGCGGCGGAGTCGTTGATGCCGGCGGGTCCGGTCGCGATCGCCTGACCGCTCCGGCGCGCCGCTGCTGACAGCCGTGACGGCCCCCCTGCCACCGCTGGCAAGAGCCGCACGCCCCGACCGGGCCAGCAGACCCCCGGG
>CAYHRW010000146.1:0-7216 GCA_964359105.1 uncultured bacterium | reverse complement strand
GGGCAGGGTGCGTGCCAGTCGGAAGCCCGGCGGCGGGCCGGGAGCCCGCAAGAGCGGGCCGCGGTCCCGCCGCAGCGGGCGCCCCTACGGCCGCTCCCCTCCCATCGGCGACGAGACCTGCGCCGGCGCTGCGGAGTCCCTGACGTAGCGGTCGAACCACTCGATGACCCGCGCCCAGTAGTCGAGCACGCTCTCGCGCGCAGCCGGCACGTGGTCCTCGTACGGGTACTGGACCAGCGCCACGGTCTTCCCCATGCCGTTCAGCGCCTCGTACATGCGCTCGCTCTGGATCGGGTTGGTCCCCACGTTGGTGTCGTCCAGGTTGTGGAACAGCAGCAACGGCGACTGGATCCGGTCGGCGTAGAGGAACGGCGACATGCCGAGATACGTGTCGCGCGCCTCCCACAGCGTGCGCTCCTCGGCCTGGAACGTGAACGGCGTCAGCGTGCGGTTGTAGGCCCCGTCGCTGCCGGTGCCGGCGCGGAACAGGTTCGTGTGCGCCAGCAGGTTCGCGGTCGAGAACGCTCCGTACGAGTGCCCGCCCACGCCCACGCGCTTCGGATCGCAGAAGCCGCGGCGGACCGCCTCGTCGAGCGCGGCCTGCGCGCTCAGGCGGATCTCCTCGACATAGCGGTCGTTGGTCCCGACCACCGCGATGTCCGGGTAGAGCACCGCGTAGCCCTGAGTGACGAGCACCTCGGGATTGAGCGTGCTCTGCGAGGGGAAGCGGTTCGGCGCGCGCCGGTTCTGCGAAGCCGCGGCGGCCGAGCGGTAGTCGGTGGGGTAGACCCAGAAGATGGTGGGGAGCCGCGTCCCCGGCTTCCAGTCGGCGGGCAGCACGACCTCGGCGTTGAGCCACACCGAGTCCGGCCGCATGAACTTGAACTGGATGCGCTGCGAGGCGGTGAGCGCCGGCGCCGGGTCGGCGTAGTCGCTGAGCCGGCGGCCGAGCTTCTCGCCCGCCGCGCGCACGTAGTAGTTGGGCGGCACCTTGTTGGTCTGGCGCGAGCTGATGAAGCGCCTCCCGTCGGCCGCGAGCAGCACCAGCGCCGGCTCCAGCACGTCGCCCGCCGACTCGTAGATTCGCGCGGTCTTCCCGGTGGCGAGGTCCATGCGGTCGAGGAACGGCCGCTGCCCGCCGGGCCGGAACCCGTCGCCCGCAAGCCAGATGGCCCCGCCGTCGGGCGTGGTCCACAGAGCCTCGCCGTGCGCGACCGGCCTGGTGAGCGGGCGGCCCGGGTCGTCGTAGACGCCCTCGACCGAGCGGCTCACCAGCAGGTGGCGCGAGGACGCGCCCTCGCCTGGCGCGAGCCACCACCAGCGCGTGCGGCGGCGCGGCTGGTAACCGTCCGCGAGCAGGAGCTTCTTCCCGTCCGCGGTCCACATCATCCGCTCGAGCTGGAAGTCGGAGGTGGCGACCTCGGCCGCGGTGCCAGTGAACGGCGCATCCAGCCGCATCAGCCGGTCGGTGCCGGGCTGGGCGAGCGAGGTGTCCTTGATGGCCTTGAACGCATCGGCGCCTGGCGTGTCCTGCCACGAGAAGAACCACAGCGCCCTGCCGTCCGGCGCCCACGTCCAGCCGCGCGGCCCGAGCGGCGCCACGCTCGAGATGGCGCTGCGGTCGTTGAGCGGCAGCTCGCCCACCGTCGCCACGCGCGCGCCGTCCGCGCCGCGGATCTCGACCGTGGCCGGGAACAGGTAGAACGGGAACCCGGGCGGCGTGGCCGTGATGCGCTGGAGCGCGATGTGCCGCTCGTCGGGGGCGAGCGACCAGCTCTCGATCATGCCCGGCTCGCCGAGCGGGACCGGAGCGCCGACGAGGGGCACGCGCACGAGCTGCGCCGTGGCCGTGGCCACGAAGCGCTGCTGGTCGTTCGCCGTGTGCAGCACGTCGCGCGCGGTGCGCTGCGGCGTGGCCTTGCCCGCGCCGCGCCGCACCTGCGGCCCCGCCGGGACGCGGCCCGGATCGGGCACGCCCGCCGCGCCGGCCGGCACCGCGGCGCACACGATGGCGCGGTCGTCGAGCGTCCACTCGAACTCGGCGTTCAGCACCGTGTTGAGCCGGACACCTTCGATCCGTCGCGCTGCGCCGGTCGCGGCGTCCACCACCCACAGCTCGGCGCCGCCCGGCGCGTAGAGCGCGCACGCCAGCCGGTCGCCAGACGAGGACCACACGATGCGACCGACGCGCGCGTCCCCCGGGAGCTGCGCCCGCACCTTCTCTCCGTCGGCGATGCGCGCCACCGAGAAGCCCGCGATCGCGCGCTTGAGCTGGTCGCGCGTGCAGCGGAGCGCCGGCAGCACCTCGAGCCCGGCGAGCTTGTCCACCGGCTCGGCCAGCGTGGCGATCGGGATGAGCGAGGGCAGCTCGGGCAGGACGATACGCGCCCCGTCCTGCGTTACGTTCGGGACGCCGCGCGGGATGCGCGGCGCGGTCAGGATGTCGGCCACGACCTTCGGCGGCGTGCGGTAGGTCTCGTCGGCGGCGGCGCGCGCCGGGGCGGCGGAGACCGCGGCGAGCGCCAGTGCACCGGCGAGGGCACAGGCAAGGCGGATGCGCATCACGGGGTTCACCTCCGGTTGGGGTTCCAGTGAAGGACGCGGCAGTCTATTCTCTCGCCCCGTCCCTCGCCAGCAGCGGCACCGGAAGGAAAGCCGAACGATGGGAACCACGCGACGAGTGCTGGTCGCGACGCTCGCGGTGGTCGTGGCTGAACCGCTCATGGTCGTCGCGCCGGCAGGCGCCGAGCCCGGCGCGGGGCGCTCACTCCTCCACGCGGTACTTCTTCAAGAGGTCGCGCAGCGGCACGTGCTTCCTCGAGCCGGCGTGCACCACGCGCACCTCGAACCCGTAGCGGTCGAGCCCGAAGTGGCGCTCGATGATCCTGAGCAGCCCTTCGACCGTGGCGTCGGCGCGGATGGTGCGGCCGCGGCGGCCCTGCCCGTGCGCGCGGGCGAGCCCCGCCTCGAAGCCCTCCTGGTAGGACCGGCGCATCAGCTTCTCGAGCTGGCTCCAGTGCGAGCGCTTGAGCTTCCTCATCGCCTGCGTCTGGGTCATCGTAGCTCCCTCCCGTCGTGAAGATGCGACCGCGGACAATGTAGCACCGGCGGCACCGGCCTCCCGTGGTTTTCGTCGCGACTTCGGGCGCGCCACGGCCGCGCGGCTGGCGTCCCTCCGTGCGGCGGGTTAGTCTGGCGCGGTCGAAGGAGGCCACGCGCGCATGAGCTACGACACCCTGACCGAGACCGAGTGGGAAGATGTGAACCAGGTCTACGACCTGCTCGAGAAGGGCGAGGTCGAGCGGGCGCGCCTCCGGCTCGACGGCCTGATGCAGAAGCGCCCGGACCACCCGGACCTGCGCATCGTGGACGCGGCGGTGTGCCTCGACGAGGGCGACCCGGCGCGGGCGCTCGCGGCGCTGAAGGGGGCGGAGCGCTCGGCCGACCCGTCGCTCTTCTTCCACCTGCGCGCGGTCGCGCACTTCGAGATGGTCCACCTCGAGCAGGCGCGCGACGATGCCGAGCGGGCGCTCGCCATCCAGCCCGACCTGGCCGACGTGCACGAGCTGCTGTCGCGCATCCACGAGCACCTCGGCCACCACGAACAGGCCGAGGAGCACGCCGCCGAGGCGCAGGCCCTCGAACCGGAGGTGTTCGGCCCGCCGCTCGACGTGAGCGACGAGGAGTTCGACGCGCTGGTGGAGCAGGCGGTGGCGAAGCTGCCCGACGAGGTGCGGCGTCACCTCGACGAGGTCCCGGTGCTGGTCGAGGCGCTACCGCGCCACGAGGTCCTGACCGCCGAGGACCCGCCGCTCTCGCCCGACCTGCTCGGGCTCTTCGTGGGCCGCCACCTGCTCGAGCGCAGCCACACCGATGTCCCCGGCGTGCCGGGCGCGATCTTCCTGTTCCGGCGCAACCTGCTGCGCGCCTGCGGCGACCGCGAGGAGCTGGAGCGCGAGGTGCGCATCACGGTGCAACACGAGGTCGGCCACCTGCTGGGGCTCGATGAGGACGACCTCGACCGCTGGGGGCTGGCCTGATCGTGAGGCGCCCGCAGCTCTTCACCATCGCGCTGCTCGCAGCGCTGGCGGTCGTCACGCTGTGGTGGCAGCTCGCCGAGCGCCGGGCGCGCACGGAGTCGGCGCGGGCGGAGGCGGTCCTCGGGCAGCGAGATGCGGCGCGGGACTCGCTGCGGGCCGCCGCGCCCGGGCGCGCCATCCGGGGCGGCCTGCTCGACCAGGACCAGCTCGAGGACCTGCGGCGCCGCGGGCTCGCCGATCCCATCCCCGCGCTCCTCGCCGACCTCGAGAAGCACGCCGAGCTCATCCCGTTCCCCGGCACCAGCGGCTCGGCGATGCGCTTCCACGCACCCCAGTCCGTGGTGCTCTCACCCGAGTGGGTCTACGCCTACTTCGAGGACGGCCACGTCGCCGGACGTGGCCTGTTCGAGTACCGCGTGCTCCCGGGCGGCCGCATCGTCTGGAAGCGCGTCACGGCGAAGCGGGACTGACCGCCTCCCCCGCCTGCGGCGCGGTGCCCAGCATCTTCGCCGCTTCCTCCGGCAGCACCGGGTTCGCGTAGAACCCGCTCCCCACCTCGAAGCCCGCCACCTGCACCAGCCGCGGCAGCACCTGGATGTGCCAGTGGAAGTCCGCGGCCAGCGTGTTCCAGTAGCCGCGCCGCCGGTCGCGGTTCGGCCCGCTGTAGAGGAACAGGTTGTACGCGGGCTCGGGCAGCACCTCCTCCAGCCGCCCGAGCAGCCGGATCAGCAGCCCCGCCAGGTCCGCGAGGTCCTCGGGGGTCGTGGTCTCGAAGTCCGCGCCGTGCTCACGCGGCAGGATCCAGCACTCGTAGGGGTGGCGCGAGGCCCACGGCGCGAGCGCGACGAAACGCTCGGTGGCGTGGATCAGGCGCTCGCCGTGCTCGAGCTGGTCGCGGATCACGTCGCAGAACACGCAGCGCTCCTTGAGCCGGTAGTGTGCGCGCGCGCCGTCCAGGATCTCCTTGAGCGCCTTGGGCGTCACCGGCAGCCCGATCACCTGCGAGTGCACGTGGTCCGGGACCCCCGCGCCCGCCAGCAATCCCTGGTTCTTGAACACGAAGATGGCGCGGATGCGCGGGTCCTGCTTGAGGTCGCGGACCCGCTCCGCCCACGCGGTGAGCGCGAGCGCCACCTGCTCGCGCGACAGCTCGGCAAGGCTGGCGCGGTGCTCGGGCGACTCGATCACGATCTCGTGCGCGCCGGTGCCCGAGGCCCAGTCGTACATGCGCTCGGCGTGCCGCTCGAGCGGGTCCTCGATGCGCAGCATGGGGCGCGCGTTCGGCACCACGCGCACCTTCCAGCCCGACTGGTCGGGGGCCTTGGACGGCCGGCCCCAGGCCACGATCTCGGGCGGCGTGAGGGCCTCGTGCCCCGCGCAGAACGGACAGGGGTCGCCGGCGCTACGGGTGTGCGGCGTGGCCTCGCTGAACACCACCCAGCGCCCGGTGGTCGGATCCCGGCGCAGCATGCTCATCTTCCGCCCTCCCCTGCGGGATGCTCTCCGGTCGGGACGCCACGGGTCGAGTCCTGTGGGGGTGCCCGCCCGCTCCCGACTTGAAGCGCACGCGCACGAGGGCCTCGCCCGGCGAAGAACGGTGGAACTGTACATCAGCCCCCAGCGAAGTGAGGAGCCGGAGGCACAGCACCTGGCGGAAGCGGTATTCCGCGGCCCCGGCGCCGAAGACGCCGGTGAGGCCGCGCTCGAGGTCCGGCAGCTGCGCGCCGCCGGTGAACGCGCCGATCTCGATGGTCGCCGCGCCCGGCCCGTCGCCGAGCACCCCCACCTCGAGCCAGCCCGGCGCGCGCACGGCCTCGAGCAGTCCGTGGAGCAGAGCGCGCAGCGCGAACGCGAGCACGCGGCGGTCCGCCTCGACGCTGCACGCTCCGGCGATCCGGGCGAGGCTCAGGCGCTGGCCCGTCCCCGGGGCGCGGCGGATGTCGCGAACGATGCCGCTCACGAGCCACGCCAGGTCCACGCGGGTCGGGCGCGCGTCCGGAATGGCGCCCAGCCCGCGCAGGTCGCCGAACAGGCGGCGCGCCCGCGCCACCTCGTCGCGGATCACGCCCGCCGCGAAGCCGACCGCTCCGTCGCGCGCCTGATCCGCCAGGAACGCCAGGGACTCCGCCTGGCCGTCAATGGCGGCGAGCGGGCCTTCGACCTGCGCCATGAGCGCGAAGCCGGTCTCCCCGAGCGCCACGAGCCGGCCGCGCTCGGCCGCCAGCGCGCGCGCCCTGCGACTGGCATCGGCGAACGCGCCGACCAGCGCCCCGACAGCGAGGAGCAGCAGCAGCTCGAGGACCAGGTCCAGCAGCCGGTCGCCCGCACCCGCGAGCTGGCTCAGGTGCGGCAGGAAGCCCGCGGACGCGAGACCCGCCACCAGCAGGCCGCCCTGCGTGCCCGCGGCGATGGCGGAGAGGATGACGGGCAGATAGAAGAGCCGGCGCAGCAGATCGTGCAGGCCGAGCGCGTGCAGCGTGGTGCCGTAGTGGAGGACCAGCAGCACGCCGACGGCGCCCACGCTCAGGACGATGAGCGCGACCCGGCGCCGTTCGAGGAAGAGGTCCGCGGCGACCATCGCCCGTTCACTCGCCGTGGGCGAGCACTCCTCCGTAGAGGCCGGTGACGAGGACCGCGGCGGCGGCCACGAGCGCGACCAGCCAGGCGAACCGGCGCAGCCGGCGGAACGACGCCGCCACCGCCCACGCCCCGATCAGGATCGCGCCCGCCGTGCCCCAGGTCCGGTGCACCCGCAGCACCCACTCCTTCGGCTCGCCCATGAACGCCTCCTCCTGGAGGCGTCCGGTGACGTAGGCCGCCACGGCCCCGAGCGCCGCGAGCCAGGCGAGCCATCGGGCCGCCGGCTCGAGTCCCGGCCACCATCGCGCGAGGACGAGCAGGAGCGCGGCGGCCACGGTCAGCGCCAGCGGGAAGTGGACGACCTTGTTGTGGAGATGCTCGAGCAGCAGGTGCCCCATCGGCGGCACGACGCTCTCCCGCTCCCGATCCAGCATCATGCGCCGCCCGGTTCGGATCAGATGATGGTGCACGCCCGCGATGGCCAAAAGCGCCGGGATCGGGGCCTTCGTGCGGTCGATACCGCGGTCCGACAGGATGATCAGGTTGTAGCCGTCGCGGACCGCCTGCGAGGTCTGCTGGAAAAGGCGCTCAAGAGC
>CAYHRW010000145.1:0-7223 GCA_964359105.1 uncultured bacterium | reverse complement strand
CGCAACAGGTTAGATGGAGCTGGTGACCGGAATCGAACCGGTGACCCCTTCATTACGAGTGAAGTGCTCTACCAGCTGAGCTACACCAGCCCCGCAGCGCGCCGCCGCGGCGCTCCCGGGCGCAGGCCGCGGCGTAAGAAATGGTGCGACCCCCCAGAGTCGAACTGGGGACACCCGCATTTTCAGTGCGGTGCTCTACCAACTGAGCTAGGGTCGCACCCGAATCCGGCAGGCCGGACGGCCCGTGTCGGACCCGGCGCGGCTTCCGCCGCCGGCGGGCCTGGCGGACCGAGACGACTATCACGCCCCGAGATGCGCCGTCAACCCGCGGTCCCGCTGCGACCTGCGCGCGGCGCTCCCGCCTCAGCGCTCCGGGGAGGTGGCGCGGCGGTCGTCGCGCACGCGGCGCCGGTCGGGACCGCCCTGGCGCCGGTCCTCGTTCCCCGCGACCGGCAGGGTGAACCGGAGCACCGTGCTCCACTCCCCCTCGCTGCGCACGCGCACCTCCCCGCCGTGCGCGCGCACGATCTGCTGTGCCACCGCCAGGCCCACCGCCGGTCCGCCGGTCCGCTGGCTGGCGAACGGCACGAACAGCTGCTCCAGCAGCTCGCCCGGCGCGCGCGGCCCGTCGTGCGCCACGTCCACCACCACGTACTGGTTGGCGCGCCGCGTCTCGACCCGGATGCGGCCGCCCACGCCCACCGCGTCGAGCGCGCTGTCGAGCACGTTGTCCACCACGCGCCGGATGCGGTCGCGGTCGAGCAGCAGCTGCGGCAGGTCGGGCGCCAGCTTCTTCAGGAGCCGCACGCGGCGGCGCACCAGCGCCTCGCCCGAGCGGTTGAGCGCCTCCTGCACCACGGCGTTCAGGTTCTCGAGCCTGAGCGCCGGCGCGGCGGGCGCGACGTAGTCGGACTGCTCGGCGAGCAGCTTCTCCAGCCGGTCGCTCTCGCGGATCACGATCTCCAGGTACTCGCGGTTGGGGTCGGTCTCGCCGAGCGCGCGGTGCACGCGTCGCGCGAACGCCGCGATCGAGGCCAGCGGGTTGCGCGCGTCGTGCACCATGCGCGCGGCCAGCTCGCCGAGCGCGGCCAGGCGCTCCTCGCGCCGCAACTGGGCGGCCAGCTCGCGGCGTTGCTGCTCGGCGTGCTTCAGCTCGTCGAACCGCCGCGCCTGGTCGGCGGCCGAGGCGGCGAGGTCCGCGAGCGCGCCCACGAACTCGACGTCGGTGGGCTCGAAGCCCGCGGGCTCGCCCGGCTCGACGCCGGCCGGATCGTAGACCGCGAGCGCGCCCAGCACCCGGCCGAACGCCGCGCACGGGAACACCGCGAGCGCGCCCACCTCGGCCGCGGCCTCGGGCGAGAGCAGCGCCTCGTCGGTGACGTCGTCCAGCACCCGGGCCTGCCCGCTCTCGACCGCCTGCGCCGCGAGATGCTGGAGCGAGCGCCCGATGCGCTCGCGTCGCCCCGCCGGACCTTGCGTCACCTCGAGCCGCGGCGGGCCCTCCGCGCCGGCCAGCCACAGCGCGCTGCCGCGCGCGGCGGTGCCCTGCATCGCGAGCTTCGCCACCAGCTGCAGCGCTTCGGCCAGGTTGAGCGCCGAGACCGTGGCGCGCGCGGCCTGCGCCAACGCCGCCGCCTGCTGCGCGCGCCGGCGGCGCTCGTGCGCGCTCGCGATCGCGTCCGCCGCGCGCGCCGCCAGCGCCGCCATGCCTGCCAGCGCCGCGCGCCGCTCCTCCGCGGGCTCCGCGGCCCAGCGCCCGACCAGCATGCCCCACGGCCGGCCGTCGCGCTTCAGCACCACCGCATCGAGCACCCCCGCTCCGCTCCACGGCAGGCCCGCCGGCGGGTCGTCCCGCTCGGGAGCGCCCGCGCCCCACGCCCGCGCCAGCACGCCGTGCAGGCGCGCGGGAGTGATGACGTGGTCGCCGGCCTGCGGATCGCGCGCCGAAGGCTCGACCTCGAGCCGCGCGCGCAGCGCTTCCTCGACGCTCTCCGCGAGCGGCGCCGGACGCCGCGCCGCTTTCGCGCCGCGCCGCAGCTCGAGCACGTCACGCTGCGGGCGCCACGCCAGCAGCCACGCCTGCGCGAAACCCGCGCCCTCCGGATGCACCGCGACCGAGGCGAGCGCGCGGCCGAGCGCATCGTGGTCGGTGATGCGATCGAACAGTCCGAGCAGGACGACGAGCTGCCCGGGTGCGCCCCCGGGGCAGGCGTCGAGGCTCGCGGCGTTGAGGCTCGCGGCATCGCGGTCGCGGCGCGGCAGGATCGGGTCCAATGGGCCTCCGGCGAATCGGCGGGACGTGCTCCCTCACCCGTGCAGGCCGCAAGCGTCGTGCCACGGGCGGGCCGGACGCGCCGCCGTCGGCCGGGCCCGAGGCGCGGCCTGGCCGGTCGCTCAAGTTGGCTTTGCGCTTGACCCTGGAGGGACGAGGCACCTAACGTGCCGGGGCACCCCGCCCGCCGCCTTCCCTGCCGCACGCCCGCGTCGCGCGGGCGATTGGGTGCGAACAGGAGCGACTCCGTGGAAAAAGGCCAAGACCCGCCTCCCCAGCAGTTCCAGATCGAGGTGAGCGAGAAAGAGGCCGAGGGCATCTACTCGAACCTCGTCTTCATCGCCCACTCGCCTTCCGAGGTGATCCTCGACTTCGCCCGCGCGCTGCCCGGGCTGCCCAAGGCCAGGGTCTACGCGCGCATCATCATGACCCCGCAGCACGCCAAGTCGCTGCTGCTGGCGCTCGAGCAGAACCTGAAGACCTACGAGGGCCAGTTCGGGGTCATCAAGCTGCCGGGCGACCCGGCGCAGCAGAACAAGGGGCTCGGCTTCCGCTCCTGAGCGCGCCGCGGGTCAGCGTCCGCGCGGGGTGTCGGGTACGCGCGGTGCGCGCGCCAGCAGCGCGGCGAGCGACGCGGGCGGACGCGCGGGCTTCCCCTCCGTGTCCAGGAAGCAGTGCCCGGTCGTGCCGTGCGCGAGCACCTCGCCCGCGCGCGTGATGCGGTAGGCGAAGCGCACCGACGCGCGCCCCAGCGCCTCGACCGCGGTCTCGACCGCGAGCAGGTCGTCGTAGCGCGCCGGCTTCAGGTAGCGCACCCGCGCCTCCACCACCGCCAGCCGCAGGCCCTCCTCCTCCACCTCACGGTAGGTCTTCCCCAGCGCGCGCAGCATTTCGGCGCGGCCGATCTCGAACCAGCGCAGGTAGTTCCCGTAGTAGGCGAACCCCATCTGGTCGGTGTCTCCGTAGCGGACGCGGAACTCGTAGCGGTGCATCGGCTCCTCCGGCAGGCGTCACTCGTCGGTCGCGGGCGGCGCGGTCTTCCAGCGCCGGTGCAGCCAGAACCACAGCTCGGGGCGGCGGCGCACGCGCTCCTCGAGACGCGCGGTGTGGAGCGCCGTGAGCGTGCGCGCGGCGTCGGGATCCCGCCCGTCAGGCACGGGCAGCGGCGGGTCCACCTCGAGGTCGAATCGCCCGTCGTCGCGCCGCAGCACGAAGCCCATCAGGATGGGCACGCCGAGCTTGAGCGCGATGCGCGCCGGCCCCACCGGCGTGCTGGCGGGATGGCCGAAGAACGGCACGAACACGCCGGCGGCGCGCGCGTCCTGGTCGGCGAGGAACGCCACCCAGCGCCCCGCACGCAGCGACTGGAAGATCCCGCGCAGCCCGTCGTCGGCGGAGATGAGCCCCACGCCCGCGGCGCGCCGCCGCGCCGCGATCCACGCCTCGACCCCCGGGTTCGAGAGCGGGCGCACCACGAAGTCGAGCGGATTGAGGCGCCCCAGCCACGCTCCCACCACCTCGAAGTTCGAGAAGTGGCCGCTCAGCAGGATGGCCCCGCGCCCGCGCGCCGCCTCGAGGTGCTCGATGCCGGTGGCGCTCGCCACCACCTCGCCCGCGGCCGCGCGGACCAGCCGGTCCAGCCGCGCGTATTCCACCGCCACGCGCCCGAGCTCGCGGTAGTGCCCGACCAGGATCTGCTCCCGCTCCGCCGCGCTCTTCAGGGGGAAGGCGCGCGCCAGGTTCTCGCGCGCCACGCGGCGCCGGATCCCGAGCGCGCGCGTGAGGTCGCCCAGGCACGCCCCCGCCGCGAGCGAGCCGCGCCACGGCAGCGCGCCCATCGCGGCCAGCATCCCGCGCGCGAGCAGCGTCTCGATCCGGTGCGAGGTCTTCACGGCGCGGCGCGCCTCCAGCGCTGGCCGGGCAGCGCCTCCGCCACGCCCGACCACTCGAGCGCGAGCAGCACGCCGAGCGCCTGGTCGAGCGCGAGGTGCGCCTCGCGCGCCAGGGACTCGGCGGTGCGCGCCGTGGGACCGAGCGCGGCCAGCAGCCGCGACTCGGGCGCGTCGTCGCTCCCGCCCGACGCCTCGAGCGCCTGCAGCACGTCGCCCGCGCGCTCGCACAGTCGCGCGCCGGCGCGCAGCAGCGCGTCGGCGCCGCGCGCGGTCGGGCGGTCCACGTCGCCGGGCACCGCGAACAGCGCGCGCCCCAGCCGGCGCGCGGCGGCCGCGGTGCTGAGCGCGCCGCTCCGCAGCGCCGCCTCCACCACCACCACCGCGGAGCAGAGCGCGGCGATCAGCCGGTTGCGCTCGACGAAGCCGCCGCGGTGGAGCGGCGCTCCCGTCGGGATCTCGCTCAGGAGCCCGCCGCGCACGCACAGCTCCTCGGCCAGCTCGCGATGGTGGCGCGGCGTGACCTCGTCGAGCCCGCCCGCCAGCACCCCCACGCTGGCCCCGCCCGCCGCGAGCGCGCCGCGGTGCGCCGCCCCGTCGATCCCGCGCGCCAGCCCGCTCACCACCGTGTACCCGAGGCGCGCGAGGTCGGACGCGAGCGCGTGGGCCTGCGCCGCGCCGTACGGCGACGCGGCGCGCGAGCCGACGATGGCGACGGCGCGGCGGCGCTCCGGGAGACGCCCGCGCACGAACGCCACGCGCGGCGGATGGCGCAGGTCGGAGAGACCCTCGGGCCAGCCCGGCTCGCCGGGCAACAGCGCGCGCACCCCGAGCGCGGCGAGGCGGCGCGCAACACAGGCCGCCTGCGCGCGCGCGGCGGGCTCGGCGCCGAGCCAGGCGGAACCGGGATCGCGTGCGGCCGGAGCGCGCGCGTAGAGCACCCGCGCGTCAAGCGCCCCGGGCGTCATCCCCTTCGCCCGCTGCGGGCGGACCGGGCGCGCCGGCGGGCGGTGTCGCTCCGGCGGGCCCGCCTGCGGCGTGGCCCTTCGGGGGGGCGGGACTGGTGAGCACTTCCCACTCGAAGCCGTCCTCGCTGGCGCGCACCAGCGGGCTGTCGTCGGTGAGCAGCGACTCGTCCTCGAGGCTCATCAGCTCGTCGTTGCGCATCAGGCGCTCGACCCGCTCGGCGAGCGAGCGGTCGCGCGCGGCGACCTCGTCCACGCGGCGGCGGCGCCGGTCGGGCGGCAGCCGGTGCAGGTCGTGCGCCAGGCGCACCGCGCCGCCGCCGCGCCCGATCGCCACCAGCGCGTCGCGCGCGGCGTCGGCCACGGTGCGGACCGGGTCCTCGGCCAGCCGCAGCAGCCCGGGCACTGCGGGGCCGTAGGCCAGGCGCCCGAGCACGCCGGCCGCGCTGGTGCGCGTGAACCACAGCCCGGTCTCGAGCACCGGCAGCAACTGGCCGGCCGCGCTCTCGCCCAGCCGCAGGAACACCTGCTCGGCGAGGTCGCGCAGGTACCACGACTCGTCGCACAGGCACTCGACCAGCAGCGAGAGCGCCTCAGGGTCGCGCCGCTGCTCGAGCCCGCGCACGTACTCGCGCTTCGAGGCGAGGCCCCGCGTGTTCAGCGCGTCGAACGTCCTGGGCTGGGGGTGCTTCTCGTCACTCATGGTCCTCTTCCCCGGGGGTGTCGGTCTCCACCAGGCGCCACAGGTCCTCGAGCAGCGCGCCCAATCCCTCGCCCGAGTGCGCGCTGACCAGCCGCGCCTGCGGCAGCCCCGCGCGCTCCGGCGCAGCGGCGCGCTCTTCGGGCGGCAGCAGGTCGGCCTTGGTGAGCACCGCCCGCCGCGGCTTCTCCATCAGCGCCGCGCTGTGCAACGACACCTCCCGCTCCAGCAACGCCAGGTCGCCGGCCGGGTCCGGCGAGGCCACGTCCACCAGGAACAGCAGCACGCGGGTGCGTTCCACGTGGCGCAGGAACTGGTGGCCGAGCCCCTTCCCCCGGTGCGCGCCCTCGATCAGCCCCGGCAGGTCGGCCGCGACGAACTGCCGGGTCTCGTCCAGGCTCACGATGCCGAGGTGCGGCTCGAGCGTCGTGAACGGATACGGCCCGATGCGGGGACGGGCGCGCGTCACCCGCGAGAGCAGCGTGGACTTGCCGGCGTTCGGCAGACCCACGAAGCCCACGTCGGCGATGAGCTTGAGCTCGAGCTCGAGCCAGCGCTCCTCGCCCTCCTCGCCGGGGTCGGCGCGTCGCGGCGCCTGGTTCGTCGCGGTGGCGAAGCGCGCGTTGCCGCGGCCTCCGCGCCCGCCGCGTGCGGCGAGCAGCCTGTCCTCCGCCCGCACCAGGTCGGCGATGACCTCGCCGGTCTCGGCGTCCCGCACCACGGTCCCGCGGGGGACCCGGATCACGAGGTCCCGTCCGTCCTTCCCGCTGCGGTTGTTCCCGGACCCCGCGCGACCCTGGTCGGCACGGTAGCCGGGCTGTTCGCGACAGTCAAGCAGCGTGCGCACGTGCGGGTCCACCTCGAGGATCACGCTGCCGCCACGCCCGCCGTCGCCACCGTCGGGTCCGCCCTTGGGCACGTACTTCTCACGCCGGAAGCTCACGCAGCCCGCGCCGCCGTTACCCGCCTGCACGTGGATCTTCGCGAGGTCCACCAGCATGTCAGCGCCCCACCCGCACACCCGCGCTCACCGCGCCGGACCTCGCCCCGTACACCGCACGCTCCTTCACGGTCGCTCTTCCCGCCGCACGCGCGGCGGCTCGCGCAGGGTGAAGGGCAGCAGGCCGCCGGCACGCACGATCTCGAGCTCGCGCGGATCGAGGTCGTGCCGCATCGCCAGCTGCGTGCCCCGGGTGAGGTCCCGCACCGCGAGCGGGCGGCCCGGCGCCGGGGTCTCCGGCAGCCCCGGGAGCTCCAGGTCGTCGCCACGCTCGACCGCATCGTAGTCGGCTTCGCTGGCGAAGCACAGCGGCAGCACCCCCGCGTGCACCAGCGCGGCGCGCAGCCCCGGCGCGAACGACACCGCCAGCACCGCGCGCACGCCGAGCGCGGCCAGC
>CAYHRW010000144.1:0-7236 GCA_964359105.1 uncultured bacterium | reverse complement strand
GCAGCGCGAGGGCGGCGGCGAGGGCGGCGGTGAGCCCCGGCCAGCCGCGCCGGGTGGCGCGGCGGGGGGCGGGCGGCTGCGGCGGGCGCGGGGTGGCTCTGGCCATGCGCCGGGCAGGCTAACACGGCCCGGACGCCCGGGTTCGGTCCGGCCGCAATGCCTCGTTGCCCGGCGCCGCGCCGTGTTGCACAATACCCGGCCGACGCCCGCCAGGAGGGCGGGAAGACGAGTCGGGCGTCCCTGTCGCCGACCCGTTCGAGGCCGTTCGAGCCCCGTTCCGCACGACGGAGGCGCGCGGCCGTTCAACCTGCAGGGAGGCTCCCACCGGACCAGCGTGGCTTCTTCGAACTCCATCTCCACCCGACGTCAGCATCAGATCCTGGGACTCCTGCTCGGGGCCTTCGCCGTGCTCAGCGTGGCGAGCGTCGCGACCTGGGAGCCGGCCCTGCCCGGCGCGCGCCCGTGGAGGGCGCCCAACGCCTGCGGTCCGGTCGGCGCCACCCTGGCCTTCGTGCTGGTGTGGACGTTCGGGCGCTTCGCCGCGTTCGGCGTGCCGCTGCTGGCCGGCGCCTGGTCCTGGAACCGGCTGCGCTCACGGCCCGCCGGGCCGCTCGCTCTGACCAGCTTGATCGGCGCGCTGCTGGTGTTCGAGGTGTGCAGCCTGCTCGGCCTCGCCGCGCTCGACCGCCTGACCTGGGCCGGGAGCTGGGGCTTCGCCGCGGCGTTCGCGCTGCGCTCGGCGCTGGGCGGAGTGGGATCGTGGATCGTGGCGGGCACGCTGTTCGCGGTGAGCGCGCTGGCCGCCAGCGAGCTGGGCTTCCACTGGATCGGGAACCTCGCACGCCGGCTCGTGCTCGACCCCGCGCGCGGCCTGGGCGCCGCGTGGGCGGCTTGGCGCGAGCGCGCGTCGCGCGGTCAGCCCGCAAGCTCGCGCGTCCAGAAGCCGAAGCGGGGGCCGGTGGCCGGGGCCGGCGACGAGCCCGCGCCCGCGCGCGTCAACAAGGCGGAGCCCGCGGCGGCACACGGTCCGCTCGTCCAGCTCAAGCTCCCGCCGCCGGTGGGCGAGAAGCCCGAACCGCGGCGTCCGCGGCTGCGTCCCGAGCTGAAGCCGGCCGCCACCAACGGCGGCGCGCCGTCCGAGCCGCTGCCCGCGCTCAGCCTGCTGGCGATGCCGGCGCAGTCGGCGGACCTGATCAGCGACGCGGAGTTCCGCGCCGAGGGCGAGCTGCTGGTGGCGAAGCTCAAGGACTTCGACATCGAGGGCCGGGTCACCGAGATCCACCCCGGCCCGGTCGTGACCACCTTCGAGTTCGAGCCCGCCGCCGGGGTCAAGGTGAACCAGATCGTCTCGCGCGAGGACGACCTGGCGCTGGCGCTGCGGGCGCAGCGCATCCGCATCATCGCGCCCATCCCCGGCAAGGGCACGGTGGGCGTCGAGATCCCGAACCGGCGCCGCCGTACGGTGTATCTCCGGGAGGTCCTCTCGTCGGCCCAGTACGAGTCCAGCGACGCCGCGCTCAAGGTGCCGCTCGGCGTGGACGTGGTGGGCCAGCCGTTCGTCGCCGACCTCACGAAGATGCCGCACCTGCTGGTGGCCGGAGCCACCGGCTCGGGCAAGAGCGTGTGCCTGAACGCCATCATCACCGGCCTGCTGTTCCAGCACGGCCCCAAGACCCTCCAGTTCGTCATGGTGGATCCCAAGATGCTCGAGCTCTCGGCCTACAACGGCATCCCGCACCTGGCCATGCCGGTGATGACCGAGCCCAAGAAGGCGAGCCGGGCGCTGCGCTGGGCGGTCTCCGAGATGGAGAAGCGCTACAAGCTCCTGGCCACCTGCGGCGCGCGGCACATCGCGGCCTACAACGAGAAGGTGGCGTCCGGCCCGGTGCCGAGCGGCCTGGTGCCGCCGGGGCGCAGCGAGGCGCCGCCTGTGGAGCAGCTCTCGTACGTCGTGGTGGTGATCGACGAGCTCGCCGACCTCATGCTCACCCTCCCGGCCGAGATCGAGGAGCCGATCGCGCGGCTCGCCCAGATGGCGCGCGCCGTCGGCATCCACCTGGTGCTCGCCACCCAGCGGCCCTCGGTGGACGTCATCACCGGCGTGATCAAGGCGAACTTCCCGTCGCGGATGGCCTTCCAGGTGGCCTCCAAGACCGACTCGCGCACCGTGCTCGACATGAACGGCGCCGAGAACCTGCTCGGCAACGGCGACATGCTGTTCACTCCGGCCGGCAAGCCCGAGCCCTACCGGATCCACGGCGCCTACGTCACCGAGGAGGAGACCCAGCGGGTGGTGGAGTTCTGGAAGGCCAAGGCGGTGGCGGGCGAGCCGCCGCCGCTCGCCACCGACGCCAGCATGGTCGAAGTCGAGGAGGGCGAAGAGGACGCGAGCGCCTCGTTCGACGACGACCTCATCCAGGAGGCCGCGCGCCTGGTGGTCACCCACCAGCAGGGCTCGACCTCGCTGCTGCAGCGCCGCCTCAGGGTGGGCTACTCGCGCGCCGGGCGGCTGATGGACCAGCTCGAGGAGCTCGGCGTGGTGGGGCCCTTCCAGGGAAGCAAGGCCCGCGACGTGCTCGTGGACGAGCGCTGGCTCGAGGATCGCTTCTCTTGACGGCCCCCGCGCGGACCGGTGCCCCGACCCTCGCCTTCATCACCCTCGGCTGCCCCAAGAACACGGTGGACACCGAGGCCATGCTCGGCCTGCTCGTCCGGGCAGGCTTCCGCACCGTGGGCGACCCGGGCGCGGCCGACATCGCGGTGGTGAACACCTGCGCGTTCCTCCAGAGCGCGGTGCGCGAATCGAAGTCCGCGATCGCCGAGGTGGCCGCGCTCAAGCAGGAGGGGCGGCTCAAGGGGCTCATCGTGGCGGGCTGCCTGGCGCAGCGCGCGGGCGAGGGTCTGCTCGCCGAGTTCCCCGAGGTGGACGCGGTGCTGGGCACCGGCCAGTGGCGCGAGGTGGTGAGCGCCGCCTCGCTGCTGCTCGAGGGCCGTCACGAGCGCCGCGCGCGCACCGAGTCCCCGGGCGGCGCGCTCGACGCGCTGACGCCGCGCGCGCTCTCGACGCCGCGGCACATCGCCTACCTCAAGATCTCGGAGGGCTGCGACCACCGCTGCACCTTCTGCATCATCCCGCAGCTGCGCGGGGACCAGCGGAGCCGCCCGCTGGAGGATCTGGTGGCCGAAGCCGACCGGCTGGCGCGCCAGGGCGTGTGCGAGCTGAACCTGATCGGGCAGGACACCACCGGCTACGGCACCGACCTGCCGGGGCGCCCCACGCTGGCGGACCTGCTCGAGGCTCTGGACCAGGTCGAGGGGCTGACCTGGATCCGCGTGCAGTACACCTATCCGCGCGAGTGGAGCGACCGGCTCATCGAGGTGTGGGCGAACGCCGAGCGCGTGGTGCCCTACGTGGACATGCCGCTCCAGCACGTCGCCCCGGAGATGCTGCGCCGCATGGGCCGGGGGATGACCGCGGACGCGACGCGCGCGCTGGTGCGGCGCATCAGGTCCGGGATCCCGGGCGTGGCGTTCCGCACCAACTTCATCGTTGGTTTCCCCGGCGAGACCGAGGAGGAGTACGAGGAGCTGTGCCGCTACGTCGAGGAGGAGCCGTTCGACCACGTGGTGGTGTTCAGCTACGAGCGCGAGCCCGAGACCCCGGGCTGGGCCATGACCCCGCGCGTGCCGGTGGCGTCCCGCCGCAGCCGGCGCGCCCGGCTGCTGGCGCTCCAGCAGCGGCTGGCGCGCCGGCGGCTGGCGCGGCGGATCGGAGAGCGCGTGACCGTGATGATCGACGGGCCGGCCGGAAGTCCCCGCGGCCCCGGCCCGTGGTCCGGGCGGTACGCGGCGCGCACGGCGGGCTCGGCATTTGAAGTGGACGGGGGCGTGGTGGTAGAAGGCGAAGGCCTCGTGCCCGGCACGCTCGCGACCGCGCGGGTCACCGGGGCGGCCGCCTACGACCTGTTCGCCCGGGTGGAGCAGCCGGCCGGGGTGCCGCTGCTCTCCATCGTGAAAGGACGCGCCTGATGCGTGTGGGACTCCTGGTCGCTGTGCTCGCCCTGTGCTGTCTGGCTCCCGCCGCCCAGGCGAAGAAGTTCCGCTACGCCGGCGGCCCGAAGCCGGCCACCGACACGACGTTCGCCACCGCCGAGCAGGAGGTCGAACCGATCGTGCGCGCGCGCGGTCCGCGGGTGCCGGCCACCAACCTCCAGCTGGTGAGCCTGGTCGCGAACACCGCGTTCGAGCGGGCGCTCCAGCGCGCCCCGCTCGACAGCGGCAGCCACGTGGTGCTGGCCCCGGCCGAGAGCCACCCGCTGAACTTCGTGGTGGAGCACGCGGTGCTGCGCAGCCTGTCGCGGCGTGGCATCACCACCACGGTGCGTCGCTCGATCCTGCCCGACGACAGCCTGAGCGCCTACGGCGGCGACCCGGTGCTCGAGTACCAGCTCGCCAGCGCGCGCGTCTCGTACCTGCGCCTGGTCGGGTGGCTGCCGTTCTCGGGCCGCGTGAAGATCGAGCGTCAGGCGCTGGTCGAAGGCGACCTGACGCTGCGCGAGGCGCGCAGCTCGAATGTGCTGTGGACCGGCGACGCTTCGTACAACCTGCTCGACGCGTTCCCGAAGGACCGGGTCGCGCTGGTCGAGGACGAGCGCTACACCGACCTCAAGGCCGCGGTGCCCACGCGCAACGTGGACAAGGTCTTCGAGCCCGTGGTCGTGATCGCGGTGGTGGCCGGGCTGGTCGCGCTGTTCTTCCAGAACCGCCCGTGACCGTTCGCGCGCGCCTCCGCCCGTGCCTGGTGCGGGCGGCCCTGCTGGTCCTGTCGTGCGGCGCCCTCGCGGGCTGCGGCGCGAGCACCATCCCCGCCATCCACTCGGAGCCGGAGCGGCTCGAGCAGGCGCGCCGCGCGATGGGGCGCGGCGCGCACAACGTCTCCATCGAGCTGCTCAAGACCTACGTCGCGAACAACGCGGGCGGCGCCGACGTGGACCAGGCCATCGAGCTGCTGGGCGAGTCGTACCTGCGCATCAAGGACTGGGCGCTGGCCCAGGCCGAGTTCGAGCGCCTGCTGCGCGACTACCCCGAGAGCGACTCGGGCGCGGCCGGCGCGTACCACCTCGGCGAGGCGCTGTGGGGCCAGGCGCGCGGCCCGGACTTCGACCAGGAGTTCACGCAGCGAGCGCTGGAGCAGTGGCGGAGCTACCTGCGCGCGTATCCCGGGCACTGGCTGAACGCCGAGGCCGAGAAGCGCGTCGCCGCCGCCCGCGCGCGGCTCGCGACCAAGCTCGCCAACTCCGGCACGCTCTACCTCAAGCTCCACCTGCCGGCCCCCGCGGCGGTCTACTTCCAGCGCGTGCTCGACGAGTACCCCGACACGCCGCGGGAGGCGGACGCGCGGCTCGGGCTGGCGCTGGCCGCGGCGCTGCAGGGCCACCGCCCGCGGGCCATCGAGGCGCTCCGGCAGCTCGAGGCCGAGTACCCGGGCCAGCCGGTGGCCGCGCGCGCCGCCCGTGAGCGCGCCCGGCTCGAGCGCTCGAAGGACCGCCGCCCGGCGACGCCGACGAAGCAGGCGCCGCCCGCGCCGCCGGCGGCGGCCGGCCACCACTAGCACGGGCGCCATGCGCCGCATCGGCCTCTTCGGCGGCACCTTCGACCCGCCACACCTCGGGCACCTGGCGCTGGCCGAGTGGGCGCGCGACCGCCTCGCGCTCGACCGCGTGCTGTTCATGCCGGCGGGCGTGCCCCCGCACAAGCGCGGCCGCGCGCTGACCGGCGCCGCGCACCGCGTGGCAATGGCGCGGCTCGCGGTCAGGGGTCACAGCGCCTTCGCCGTCTCCACGCTCGAGGCGCGGCGCCGCGGCCCGTCGTTCACCGTAGACACGCTGCGCGCGCTCAAGGCCGCGCACCCGGGCGCCCGGCTCTACCTGCTGATGGGCGCCGACAGCCTCGACGACTTCGCGAGCTGGCACGAGCCCGGCGAGATCGCCAGGCTCGCCACGCTGGTGGTGGCGGCACGACCGGGCGCGGGAGAGCCGGGCGCCCGGCGACCGCGCGGCGGGCGGCGCGCCGGACCGGGCGCGACCGCGCGCATCATCCGGCTCCGCAATCCCGGGATCGAGCTGTCGTCGAGCGCGCTGCGCGCGCTCGCGCACGCGGGACGCTCGCTGAGCTACCTGGTGCCCGACGCGGTGGCCGCCTACATCGCGCGGCACCGGCTCTACCGGGGGTCGCGATGAGGCGCTCTGCGACGGAGTGCCGGAAGTCCCCGCGGCAACGCAGGCCTGGTGCCGCATCACCGGCGTACGGGCGGAGGGTGCACCCGTGAGTTACAGGCCGCGCGAGTTCTGGGACCGGCGCCTGGCCGAGCACTTCGACCTGCGCGGCACCGGCGAGACCGGGCTGTCGCTGGCCTACAACCGCGCCTGCTACACCCTGCGCCGCGAGGTGCTGGAGCGCGCGTTGCGCGAGGCCGGCATGGACCCGGCCGGCAAGCAGGTGCTCGACGTGGGCTGCGGCACCGGGTTCTTCACCGCGCACTACCTGGCGCGCGGCGCCGTGGTCACCGGCCTCGACATCGCGCCCACCTCGGTCGAGCGGCTGCGCGCGCGCTTCCCCGACGCGCGCTTCGTGCTCGCCGACGTGAGCGAGGCCGACATCGAGGGGCGCTTCGACATCGTGAACGTCTTCGACGTGCTCTACCACATCGTGGACGAGGCGCGCTGGGAAGCCGCGGTGCGCCGGCTCGGCGCGGCCGTGGCACCGGGCGGGCTGCTGCTCGTCACCGACACCTTCGTGGACCTGGGCGCGCTGGCGTCGCACAACCGCATGCGTCCGCTCGAGCGGTATCGCGCGGTGCTCGAGCCGCTCGGCTTCGCGTTCTCGCGGCTCCATCCGACGCACGTGCTGCTGAATCGCGAGCTGGGGCCGTTCCGGTTCCTCAACCGCGCGCCGTGGCTGTTGCTCCCGCTCGACCGCGCGCTGCTCGCCCTCGGCGCCGGCCACGGTCCCGCCGTCAGCAAGCTCCTGGTCGCACGGCGCGCGGGGTAGCGCGGGGCCCTGCCGCGCGGGTACATTCCGCGAGTCCCGGGCGATGTGACCTCCCACCCCCGGTCGAGGACCGCCGCATGAACCACAGCGAGATCGTCGGCTTCATCTGGGGCGTCGCGGACCTGATCCGCGACAGCTTCAAGCGCGGCAAGTACCAGGACGTGATCCTGCCGCTCACCGTGCTGC
>CAYHRW010000143.1:0-7251 GCA_964359105.1 uncultured bacterium | reverse complement strand
ACCTGGGCTCCTACTCGAGCCGCGAGACCTTCATGGCCGGCAACGCCTGCCTGGACGCCGCGCGCAGGCTGCGCGGGTGGATCGCGGAGACCCTCGCCGCACTCTGGGGCTGCGCGCCCGCCGAGGTGACGCTGGCCGGCGGCGTGGCGTGCTCGAGCCGCGACCCGCAGCGGGAGTGCATGAGCGTCAAGGACGCGTTCCAGCTCGCCGAGGCGCGCCACGGCACGCTGGGCTCGGTGGGCTGGTACCAGTCGCCGAAGCTGGGTGGCGACTACCGCGGCGGCACCATCGGCGCCTCGCCCGCCTACTCCTTCACCGCGCACGTCGCAGAGGTGGGGTGCGATCTCGAGACCGGCTTCGTGAAGGTGGCGACCATCTGGATCGCGCACGACTGCGGGCGGGCGCTGAACCCGGTCGCGGTCGAGGGGCAGATGGAGGGGAGCGCGTACATGGGCTTCGCCGAGGCGCTCATGGAGGCGCACCTCTTCAAGCCCGCCGCGCCCGGCCACGGCCCGGGGCTGCACCACGGGCCCTCGCTGCTCGACTACCGCATCCCGACCGCGCTCGACACGCCCGAGCTCCGCTCCATCATCGTCGAATCGGTGGATCCGGAAGGCCCCTACGGCGCGAAGGAGGCGGGCGAGGGGCCGCTCCATCCCAGCATCCCGGCCATCGCGAACGCGATCTACGACGCGCTCGGGATCCGCTGCGAGCGGCTCCCGTTCGACCCGCCGAGCATCCTGCGGCTGCTGCGCGAGAGCGACGCGCGCGCGCAGTGGGAGCGTGCGCGCGGGCAGGTGGGCGCCGCCGCCGGGGCCGGCGTGGCCGGCCGGAGCGCGCCGTGCTGACCCTGCCGCGCTTCGAGTGGGTGCAGCCGCGCACGCTCGAGGAGCTGCTCGAGCACCTCGCGGAGCACGCGCGAGAGAGCCTGATGGTGGCGGGCGGCACCGACGCGGTGCCCAATCTCAAGCACCGGCTCCACGAGCCGCGCTTCGTCGTCCATATCGGGAGCATCGAGACGCTGCGCTTCCTGCGCGACGAGGCGGACGGGCTCCACCTCGGGCCCCTGGTCACGCTGAGCGCCATCGCCCTGGACGAGCGGGTGCGGCGCGACTTCCTCGCGCTGGCGCGGGCCGCGAGCCTGGTGGCCGGGCCGCAGCTTCGCAACATGGGCACGCTGGGCGGCAACCTCTGCCTGGACACCCGCTGCACCTACTACAACCAGACCTACTTCTGGAGGCAGGCGCTGGGCTTCTGCCTCAAGAAGGACGGCACGGTGTGCCACGTGGTGCCGGCCGGCAAGCGCTGCGTGGCCGCGCACTCCTCGGACCTCGCTCCGGTCCTGATCGCGCTCGGCGCCGAGGTCGAGATCGCATCGCTCGATCCCGCCACGCGCGCGACGCGGCGCCGCTGGCTCGGCGTGGACGACTTCTTCGTCGGCGACGGCGTGCACAACAATGTGCTCGAGCCCGGCGACGTGGTGACCGCGGTGCGGGTGCCGGCAGCGGCGCGGGGCCTCAAGGCCGGTTACCAGAAGCTGCGCCCGCGCGGGGCCATAGATTTCCCGATGCTGTCGGTGGCGTTCGCGGCGCGCATGAAGGACGGCGCCTGCGAGGGCGCGCGCCTGGTGGTGAGCGCGCTCGCCGCGAAGCCGCGCGTGGTCGCCGGGGTGGACGCGCTGGTGCGCGGGAAGCCGCTCGACGACGAGGTGGCCGAAGCGTTGGGGCTGGCCGCGTACAAGCAGTGCCGGCCGGTCGCCAACGTGCCCTACGATTCCGACTACCGGCACGAGATGGTCCCGGTGTTCGTCCGGCGCGCGGTGCGAGAAGCGCGCGGCGCGCCCGGCCCGGTTCTCGCGGCGCGCGGAGGGACGTGAGATGGCGGATCGCCCGGGCGACGGCCCGCAGCTCCCGCCGGAAGGCCTGCCGGTCGGCGGCGACAGCGAAGTGGGCCCCCCGGCCGACGAGGGCGCGGTGTGGGACGCGCGCCACCGCTGGGGGGGGGCGGGGCGCCGGTTGGCGCTGGTCCCGGGGGGGGACGCGCGGGGTTTCCCGCGGCGCAAGCCGGGCGCGCAAATGCTGCTCGCCGCCGACGGCGAGACCGTGGGCACGGTGGGCGGCGGGGCCATCGAGCAGCTGGCGCTCGAGCAGGCCCGCGCGTTGCTGCCCGCCGGCGGGACGTGCGTGCTGCGCCGGCATCTCA
Source organism: uncultured bacterium (assembly GCA_964359105.1). GTDB lineage: Bacteria > Eisenbacteria > RBG-16-71-46 > RBG-16-71-46 > RBG-16-71-46 > JACRPT01. Next base: position 5,049 of record CAYHRW010000143.1, on the reverse strand, counting down.
CGCAGGAGCTGGGCATGTGCTGCGGAGGCGAGATGACGCTCTTCATCGAAGTGCTGGAGCCGGCCCCGCGGCTGGTGGTGTTCGGCGCCGGCTACATCGCGAAGCCGCTCGCCGCGATGGCGGCCGACTGCGGCTTCCAGGTCACGGTGGTGGACGGGCGCCCCGAGTGGGTCGCGGCGGAGCGCTTCCCGCGCGCGACGCGCATGTGCCGCGATCCCGAGTACGCGGTGGACACGCTCGACCTGAAGCCCGAGGACTACGCGGTGGTGGTCACGCATGACCACGCGCTCGACCAGCGGCTGGTGCAGAAGCTGCTCGAGCACCCGCTCGAGTTCCTCGGCATGATCGGCAGCCTGCCCAAGCAGCGCAAGTTCGCGCTGCGGCTGAGGGCGCGCGGCTTCAGCGACGAACAGATCGCGCGGCTCCACACCCCGCTCGGGCTCTCGATCGGCGCGCGCACCCCCGAGGAGATCGCGGTGAGCGCGCTGGCGCAACTGATCGCGGCGCGGCGCGGCGCCCCGGTCGAGCCCGGCTGGGTGCCGCCGCCGGGCGCGGGTCACGCGGAGGAGGAGCAGGAACCAGAGGCCGCCGGGACTCGTGAAGCCCCGGCCCACACGGAGGTCGAAGGACAATGATGGTGGGAGTACTGCTGGCGGCGGGCGCCTCGACGCGCATGGGACGCCCCAAGGCCCTGCTCGCGCGGGGCCGCGAGAGCTGGATCGCGCACGGGATCAGGAACCTCTGGTCCGCGTGCGACGACGTGGTGGTGGTGCTGGGCGCGGGGGCGCAGGGCATCCGCGTGCGCACCGTGGAGGAGTTCGAGCGGATGGTCGGCAAGCGGAGCTTCGACCAGGAGCTCAAGGCGGCGCACCGGCATCACGCCGACCGGCTCGAGGCGCGGTTCGTCGTGAACCGCGCGTGGAAGCGCGGCATGCTCTCGTCGGCGCGCGAGGGCCTCAGGGCCGCGCTGCGGCACAAGCCGAGCGCCGTCGTGGTCCTGCCGGTGGATCATCCCGCGCTCCGGCGCGCGACGGTGCTCGACCTGGCCACCGTGATGGCGCAGGCGCTCCACGCCACGCGCACGCCGAAGGCGCGCGCCGCGTTCTCCTACGCGCTGGTGCCGCGCTTCCGCAGGCGCCGCGGGCACCCGGTGGTGCTCTCGGCCGCGCTGGCGCGCGCGGTGGCCGCCGACGCCGGGGCCGAGGACCTGAGCGACGCGATCCGCCGCAACGCCCGCCTCGTCGGCTACCTGGACGTGAAGGACCTGGGCGTCACGAGGAACGTCAACCGGCCGGGGGAGTAGTTCGGGCTGGCCGGCGCCCGCGCCCTGGTGGCAGAATCGCCGGCGTCCCGTTCCGGGAGGAGGCCCCCATGGGGGAGAAACGCCCGCTCATCGCCGTCTTCGGCAGCAGCACCATCACCGAGGCGAGCCCGCAGTACGCGCTCGCGCACGCGCTGGGCCGAGCGCTGGCGCGGGTCGGCGCCGACGTCATGACCGGCGGCTACGGCGGGGCGATGGCGGCCTGCTCGCGCGGCGCCCACGAGGAGGGCGCGCGCGTGGTCGGCGTCACCGTGGAGATCTTCGAGAAGCGCGGCCCGGTCAACCGCTGGGTCACCGAGCGCGTGCACACCCCCGACCTGTTCGAGCGCCTCCGGTACATCATCCATCACGCGGATGGTTTCGTCGCCCTGCCGGGGAGCATCGGAACGCTCACCGAGGTGCTGCTCGCTTGGACGCTGCTGAGCGTCCGGGGCCGGCCCGAGGCGCCGCTGGTGCTGCTGGGCTCGCACTGGGACGGCTGGCTGGCGGCGCACCGGCACCCCGACATCGTGATCCCGCACCTGTTCGAGTACGTCCAGACCGCGACCTCACCCGAGGCCGCGGCCCACCTGGTGCTCACCGCCGCGGCAGCGCGCGGCACCCGGCGCGGCTGAGGCGCGCGCGGGACACGACGGACCGGTTCCCCGAGGAGGCCATGCCGCACACTGCGGAAGCGCCCGACCCGCTGCTGGAGTGGCGCGGCGAGTTCCCGACCGTGGAGGCCACGCTCCACTTCGCCTCGCACACCCTGGGCGCGATGCCGCGCGGGGTGGAGGAGGCGCTGCGCCACTACGCGCAGCTCTGGAAGTCGCGCGGCATCCGGGCCTGGGAGGACGAGTGGTTCCAGCTCCCGATGGAGACCGGGAACCTGCTGGCTTCGATCCTCGGCGCCGACCCGGGCACGGTCTCGATGTGCGAGAACGTGACGCTGGCGCAGGCCGTCGCGCTCTCGGCGGTGGACTTCGTCCGGCCGCGCGACCGACTGGTGTGCACCGCGGAGGACTTCCCCTCGGTGCTCTACCTCTACGAGGGGCTGGCCCGGCGCGGCGCCGAGGTGGTGCGCATCCCGGCGCAGGCGGGCCGCCACGTGGACGCGGCCGACGTGCTCGCGGCGATCGACGAGCGCACCGCGGTGGTGGCGCTCTCGCACGTGCTGTTCCGCACCGCGGAGGTGGTGGACCTGGCGCCCATCGTCAGGCGCGCGCACCAGGCCGGGGCGCTGGTGCTGGTGGACGCCTACCAGGCCGTCGGCACCTTGCCGGTGGACGTGCAGATGCTCGACCTCGACCTCATGACCGGCGGCTCGGTGAAGTGGCTGTGCGGCGGGCCCGGCGCGGGCTGGCTCTACGTGAGCCCGCGCGTGGCGGCGCGGCTCGAGCCCGCGCTGACCGGCTGGTTCGCGCACGCCGAGCCGTTCGCCTTCGATCCCGGGCCGACGCGGCGCGACGCCGGCGCGCGCCGGTTCATGACCGGCACGCCCGGGATCCCGGGCTTCGTGGCGGCGCGCCCCGGCTGCGAGATCGTGGCCCGCATCGGCGTGCCGGCGATCCGCGAAAAATCGCTGCGGCAGACCGGCCGCATGATCGCGCTCGCCGACGAGTACGGCTTCGGCGTGGTGACGCCGCGCGAGCCCGAGCGCCGCGGCGGCACGGTGTGCCTCGACGTGCCGCGCGCGGCGGAGGTGTGCCAGGCCCTGCTCGCCTCCGACGTGCTGCTCGACCACCGGCCGGGGGCGGGGCTCCGGCTGGCGCCCCACTTCTACACCCGCGACGACGAGGTGGACCTGGTGATGAAGATGGTGCGCGACGAGGTGCGCCGGCTCGAGAAGGGCGCGAGCGCGTGACGGACGCGGCGGCGGGCGCGGCGCGGATGGCTGAGGCGGTGGTCGCGGCCCCGGGCGTCTGATATCGTGCGGCGCGTGCGGCTCATCGACATCACGCCCGCGGTCTCGCCCGCGCTCGAGGGCTGGCCCGGCGACACGCGCTTCGAGGTGTCGCCGCGCTGGAGCCAGGCGGCGGGCGACGCGTGCACGGTGTCGCGGGTGACGCTCAGCAGCCACGCCGGGGCGCACGCGGACGCGCCGCTCCATTTCGCCCCGGACGGCGAGGACGCGGCGGCGCTGCCGCTCGAGCCCTACGTGGGTCCGGCGAGGGTGGTGCAGTGTCCGGACGTGGCGGAGATCGGCCACGCCGAGGCGCTGTGGGCGGCGGGGGCGGAGCGCGTGCTCTACCGGGTGCTGCCGCCGGGGGTGGAGGCGGGCTTCCCGCGCGCGTTCCCGGCGCTCACCGTGGAGGGCGCGCGCACGCTGGTGCGGCTGGGCGTCAGGCTGTTCGGCACGGACGCGCCGTCGGTGGACCCGGTGGACTCGAAGACGCTCGAAGTCCACCACGCGCTGCGCACGGGCGGCGTGGCGATCCTGGAAGGGCTGGCGCTGGCGGAGGTGCCCGCCGGCGACTACGAGCTCATCGCGCTGCCCCTGAAATGGCGGGGCGTGGACGCCGCGCCGGTGCGGGCGGTGCTGCGGATCAGGGAGTAGTTCCGGGGCGGGACCTCGAGAGGAGGAGCATCATGGGAGCGACCGGCGCGGCGGTGACGAAGGAGCTCAAGATCGTCCGCGAACCGCGGGTGTACCTGGTGGGACGGCAGGTGGTGGACCCCGCGGTGGTGGACCGCTTCCTCTCCGACCACGAGGTCTCCTGGACCACCGACACCGAGGTGGGCGCGGAGACCCTGGCGGAGATGGCGGGGCGCGTCTGCTACATGTCCTACGGCAAGGGGCGCAAGACCAACCGCGAGTTCCTCCAGCACATCATCGAGGTGGGACACGGCTCGGTGCTCGAGCACGCAGTGTGGAGCTTCCTCATCACCGGCGTGTCGCGCTCGTTCACGCACGAGCTGATCCGGCACCGGCACTTCTCCTACTCCCAGCTCTCGCAGCGCTACGTGGACGAGTCGGACTCCGACTACATCGAGCCCGACGTGATCGCCGCGGACGCCGATCTGCACGCGGTGTGGTGCGAGGCGGTGAACGCCGCGCGCGCCGCCTACGACCGGCTGGTGGCCGGGCTAGAGGAGCGCTACGCGAGCGAGCCCGACCGCACGCTGCGCCGCAAGATGGCGCGCCAGGCCGCGCGCTCGGTGCTGCCGAACGCGACCGAGACCAAGATCTTCCTGACCGGGAACGCCCGGGCGCTGCGGCACTTCATCGAGCTGCGCGGCTCGGAGTTCGCCGACGTCGAGATCCGCAAGGTCGCGGTCCAGGTGCTGAAGCTCATGCAGCGCGAGTCGCCCGCGATGTTCTCGGACTACACGCTCGAGGCGCTGCCCGACGGCAGCCTGGTCACGCGCACCGTGCACCCCAAGGTGTGAAGGCGTGCGCCCCGATCGCGGACCCGCAGGTCACGAAGCGGCCGGGATGACGCTCGTCGGGTGCCCTCGCGCGGGACGGATGACCGTGCACGGCGGAGAGGAGCGGATCGAGTAGCCACGATGACCGCGGCCCGCGAGACGCAGGACTGCGGCCGCGGTCAGGGTGCTACAGTGCCATCGGGAGGAACGCACCATGTGGAAGACGACGTCCGGGAGCACCGGGCGGCTGCTCCAGCTGTGCGCCGGCTACTTCGCCTGTTACGTCCTCACCGGCATCCTGGTGAAGGTGTTCACGGGCGGGCAGGCGCCGCGCATGTCGGAGATGGCGTACCTGTTCAACAACACGCTGGGCGGCAGCG
>CAYHRW010000142.1:3997-7255 GCA_964359105.1 uncultured bacterium | reverse complement strand
ACGTTGTGGATGAGCGGGATGTGCTTGTCGCCGATGCCCTGGATGTTGTGCTCGCCGAAGCCGTTCTCGAGCATGGTCGGACACTCGAGCGCCTCGACCGCGACGATCTTCGCGCCGTGCCTCTCCTTGAGGTAGTCGCCCGCGGCCAGCGTCCCCGCCGAGCCGGTGGCCGACACGAACGCCGCCATCCGCAGCGGCCGCCCGGCCGCGGCCAGCGACTCGTGCACCCGCTCGAGCGCGCGGCCGGTGCAGATGTAGTGCGCCAGGTAGTTCCCGAACTCGCAGAACTGGTTGAAGACGATGTTCGAGGGATCCCGGTCCAGCTCGGCGCAGCGGTCGTAGATCTCCTTGACGTTGCTCTCCGAGCCGGGCGTGCGGATGACGTCGCCCGGGTCCGCCACCCACTGGCCGAGCCAGCGGAAGCGCTCCTCGCTCATCCCCTCCGGCAGCACCGCCACGCCGCGGCAGCCCATGATGCGCGAGATGGCCACGCCGCCGCGGCAGTAGTTGCCGGTCGAGGGCCACACCGCGCGGTGCGCGGTCGGGTCGAACTGCCCGGTGATGAGCCGCGGCGCCAGGCACGCGTAGGCGGCCAGCACCTTGTGCGCGCGGATCATCGGGAAGCGGTCGCCGAGCGCCACCACGATCGCCGCGTCCACGCCGGTGAGCGACTTCGGCAGCACCACGTGCTCGGGCACCGCGGCCTGCGCGCGCCGCGTGCCGTCGTTCCACCAGTGCACGCGGAACAGGTTCGCCGGGTGCGGCGCGTCGGGGTCCACCGCGGCGAGCGCGCCGCGCGCCGCGGCCGGGATGCACGTGGGGTCCGCCAGCTCCGCGAAGGTGGGGAGCGTGATGCGCGCGTCGCGGAAGCGGCGCACGCTGCGCTCGTAGACGTCACGGTGGACGATCTCCTTCTCCAGTCCCAGGCGTGCCATATCGAAGGGGTTCCTCCGGGAAGTTCGTGTCGGCTGGCCCTCATCGCTGACGGGGCATGAGGAAGCGTTCAAGCTACGGCAATCGCCACTGCCCGGCAAAGGTCCCGCAGGCTCACTTCTTCGCCACCGGCCCGCCCGCGCGCTCGAAGCGCGCCCACCGCGTCACGTTGCGGCCGGAGTTCAGGTCCCGCACCCTGACCTCCAGCAGGTAACGCCCCGGCGGCAGGGACTTCATCGGCACGCTGATGAACTGGCGCCGCAGCGCATCCGGATTCACGTCCTCACGGCGGTACTCCAGCCGCGGCTCGCCGGCTTCCCGCGAGAGCACGCGCCGGTACCAGGGCCGCGCCTCTTCGGCCTCGGAGCGCACGACGTACCGGCACTCGAAGCGCGTGGTCCCGTCGGCGCCCGGTTGCAGGTGGTAGACCTCGAAGTACGCGTGCAGCGGCTCCTCGCCGGCGATGAGGCCGCGGATGTTCGGCTCGAGCCGTACGCCCGTCGCCGCCGTCGCGGCCCGCGGCGTGCCGCACACCACGACCATGTCGCTGAGCGAGAGCGATGCGCCGGACTCCACGACCCGCTCCTCGGCGCGCCACACGCCGCGGCCTCCCCCGCCGTCCCGCACCGAGAGCGCCACGCGATAGCGTCCCGGCTTCACGTCCACCGCGAAGTCCGCCGTGCGGAGCGCGGCGGGATCGCAGGCCGAGGGTGAGAGCGCGCGCTCCAGGCGCGCGACCTCGTGTGACGTCGAGTCCAGCACCACGCACCGGGCCCACAGCTCGTCCACAGGTGTGCCCGGCGCCTCGATGTGGGCCAGCAGCCGCCCGCCGCGGTCCCCCTCGAAGTGCGAGACGAGCGCGGACACGGGGAGCGACCGCGCCCCGGGCGGCAGCACCGGGAACACCGCGCGGCCCTCCGACGTCGCCAGCAGGTCGCCGCGCGCCAGCGCCGCCGGGCTCGGACGGGGCTCCGGACTCCGGTTGAAGCTCAGGGGCAGCCGGTACTGCCCGGAGAGCGTGGGGTCTTCGAGCTTCACCTGCATCCCCAGGTCGGGGTAGTCCCAGACGACGGCCTCGAACGGGTAATAGTGCGTTTCGCCGACGCGCCGGGGCCCGTTCAACCAGTCGTTATAGATCGTGCTGAACCGGTTGAGCGAGCGCTCCTGCTCGAGATCCACCTGCGGGTGCATCATCCGCTTCGGCGCGCCGTAGCGCGCGAAGAGCTCCGCCCGCACGTCCCACCGCGGGCGCTCGGGATCCAGGAACGCCAGGCTCACGTACGCCAGGCGCGACCAGTACTCGAGGCGCGCCTCGTTCTCCGGCGTCGTGGGATCGGGATCCACCTGGCTCCAGAACTGGCGCAGGGACTCCTCGCGCATGCCGGGGTCCTGGCCCTCCAGCGCCGCCCTCTCCCCTTCGCCCATGAGCAGCGTCGCGTCCGCGAAGCGTGCCCCGAGGTCGGGGCTCAGCCCCGGGACCGCCAGGGTGAACAGGCTCTCCGCCCGCGCCACCAGCCCCCGCCGGTAGGCGACGCACCCGGCGATGAGGCGCGCGTCCGCACGACCCGGTCCGGTCTCGAGTGCGTGGACCGCCGCGGCCGTGGCGCTCGCGAGATCCCCCTGCGCGAGGCACAGGGCGGACAGCCTCACCCAGGCGTCGCGGCGGCCGGGATCCGCGCGCGCCGCGTCCGCAAGACTCCCGACCGCGCGCGTGAGGGCCTCGGGATCGAGTTGCGCGATCCAATCCCGCCTCCACGATTCGCCGAGCCCGAGCCGCGGCTCGGCGTCGCCGGGAGCCAGCGCCGCGGCGCGCTCGAGGCTCGCGCGGGCGCGCGCCGTGAAGCCGGCGTCGAGGCAGGCGCGCCCGAGGGCGAGCCGGTAGCGCGCGACGTCGGGCTCGAGACGGACGGCCACCTCGAGCTCGCCAATCGCCTGCCGGCGCTGGTCCACGTTTCCGCCGGCGAGCCGCGCCGAGGCGGTGCGGTAGAGCGACTCGGCGGACCCCGCGCGGGTCGAATCGAGGCCCGCGGTCGCGGCCCACAGCGCGAACGGGATGATGGCGAGCGAGCGACCGAGCGTCATCATGGCGGCCAGTGCTCCTCAGGGCGCGGCGCGCGCCGCAGCCGGGATGCGCGTGGGGTCCTCCGAGTGGAGCGATGACAGGGGTCGTCACTCGCGGCATGGGGACGGCGAGCGAGCGCCAAGCTACTCCCTTCCACGGGCAGCGGCAAAGGCACAGCGTCGGGGTGGCGGACCAGCGGGCCATCCATTAGAGTCGAACCGCGACGCGCAGCCGCGGCCCCGCCTGTCCGGGCCGCGCAGGTC
>CAYHRW010000142.1:0-3897 GCA_964359105.1 uncultured bacterium | reverse complement strand
GTACGCGAGCGGCGCGATCCGGCCGGGCGACACGATCGCCGAGGCCACCAGCGGCAACACCGGCATCGCGTTCGCCGCCATCGGCCGCGCGCTGGGGCACCCGGTGACCATCTTCATGCCCGACTGGCTGAGCCGCGAGCGCATGGACCTGATGCGCGGCTTCGGCGCGCACGTCGTCCCGGTGTCCCGCGAGCAGGGCGGGTTCATGGGGTGCATCCGCATGGCGGAGGAGCTGGCCTCGCGGGATCCGCACGTGTTCCTGCCGCGGCAGTTCTCCAACCCGGCGAACGTGGAAGCCCACGAGCGCACCACCGGCCCTGAGATCTGGTGGCAGCTGCGGCTCAACGGGATCACGCCGGACGCGTTCGTCGCGGGCGTCGGAACCGGCGGCACGGTGATGGGCGTCGGGCGCTGCCTGCGGGCACAGCGGCCCGGAGTGAAGATCCACCCGCTGGAGCCGGCCGAGTCGCCGACTCTCTCGACCGGCCACAAGCTCGGCGAGCACCGCATCCAGGGCATCTCGGACGAGTTCATCCCCGCCATCGTGGATCTCTCGGCGCTCGACGAGGTGGTGAGCGTGCACGACGGCGACGCCATCCTGATGGCGCAGGCGCTGGCCGCGAAGCTCGGCCTCGGCGTCGGCATCTCCTCGGGCGCGAACTTCCTCGGCGCGCTCCAGGTGCAGGACACGCTGGGGCCGGGGGCCGTGGTGGTGACCGTGTTCGCGGACGACAACAAGAAGTACTTGAGCACCGCGCTGCTGGGAGAGGAGCCCGTCCGCCCGGGATACCTGACGCCCGGGGTGGAGCTGCTCGGCTACGAGGTCCTGAAGCGGGTCTGCGCCACCTGCTGCGAGCCGTACGAGTGCAGCACGTGGCCGCCCGGAGCCACGGAGTGAGTCCCTATGGCTGACATCCGACGGGGTCACCGCCTGCCCATCGTCGTGGCGATGGGCGGCAACTCGCTCCTGGACCCCAACCTCCCGCCCACCGTCGAGAACCAGTTCGCGGTCACCGCGCGCGCGGTCGTGCCGATCGCCGACCTGGTCGCGCGCGGCAAGCACCTGGTGCTCACCCACGGCAACGGCCCGCAGGTCGGCTTCATGCAGCTCAGGGTCGAGATGTCGCGCAAGTCCCTCCACGAGGTGCCGCTCGACTCGCTGGTGGCCGACTCGCAGGGCGCGCTCGGCTACATGATCCAGCGCGCGCTGCGCGACGAGCTGCGCCGCCGCGGCCTGCCGTCCGAGGTCGCCACGGTGGTGACCGAGGTCGAGGTGGACCCCGACGACCGCGCCTTCGCCGAGCCCACCAAGCCGATCGGCAAGTTCTACAGCGCCGAGGAGGCCGCGGCGCTCCAGCGCGAGCACGGCTGGGAGATGGTCGAGGACTCGCACCGCGGCTGGCGCCGCGTGGTGCCGTCGCCCGCGCCGAAGGACATCGTCCAGTTCGGGACGATCCGCCGGCTGGTGGACGCCGGCGTCACGGTGATCGCCTGCGGCGGCGGCGGCATCCCGGTGATGCGCGACGGGCACGGCAACACGCGCGGGCTCGAGGCGGTCATCGACAAGGACCGCGCGAGCGCGTTGCTCGCGGTGCGGCTGGGCGTGAAGCGCATGTTCGTCACGACCGCGGTGGACGCCATCTACCGGGACTACCTGACCGAGAAGCGCACCGCACTGCGCGACACCACCATCGCCGAGCTGCGCGCGCTGGAGGCCGGGCGCCAGTTCCCGCCCGGCAGCATGGGCCCCAAGGTCGAAGCCGCGATCTACTTCCTCGAGCGCGGCGGAGAGGAAGTCGTCATCTGCCACCCCGACGCGCTGGCCGAGGCCCACGATGGCCGCGCCGGCACCCGCATCCGCAAGGAGTGACCATGGACCCGACCTCCGCCCTCGCTGCCCCGGACCCGGCCACGCTGCGGGGCCTCCACGGCCGCAGCCTGCTGCTCACGCGCGACTGGAGCACGCCCGAGATCGAGACGCTGCTCGCGGTGGCGTCGCGCCTCGAGGCCGCGGACCGTGCGGGCCGGCCGCTCGACCTGCTGCGGAACGAGCTGGGCTACGCGCTGTTCTTCGACAACTCGACGCGCACCAGGTCGGCGTGGGCCGGCGGCTGCGCGCGGCTCGGCATGCACCCGGTGATCGTGGACGGCAGCTCGACCCAGGTCGAGCACGGCGAGACCGCGGCCGAGACCGGCGCGATGCTCGGCATGAACGCGCACGCGCTCGGCATCCGCCACGACCTGATCCTAGGCGAGGGCAACCGGTTCATGCGCGAGGTCAAGCGCGGCATTGACGACTACCTCGCCGCGACCGGCGACGCGCGCAAGGTGCCGGTCGTGAACCTGCAGTGCGACGTGGATCACCCGACCCAGACGCTCGCGGACCTGATGTGGCTGCGCGAGCGCTTCCCGGGCGGGCTCCAGGGCCGGAAGATCGCGGTGAGCTGGGCCTACTCGCCGAGCTACGCCAAGCCGCTCTCGGTGCCGCAGGGGCTGGCGATGCTGCTCACCCGTTTCGGCGCGCACGTCACGCTCGCGCACCCGGAGGGCTACCGCCTGATGGACGACGCGCTCGAGTCGGCGCGCGCCGCGGCCCGCTCCTCGGGGGGCAGCTTCACCGAGGCGTCCTCGATGGACGAGGCGTTCGCGGGCGCCGACGCGGTGTACCCGAAGAGCTGGGGCCCCTACGACCTGATGCTGGAGCGGGTGGCCGCGAACCGCGCGCGCGACCGGGCGAAGATGACCGAGATCGAGGCCCGGGCGCTGGCGCGCAACGCCGCGCATCGCGACTGGATCTGCGACGAGCGGCGCATGGCGCTCACCCGGGGCGGTGACGCGCTCTACCTGCACTGCCTGCCGGCCGACCTCGGCGCCGAGGTCGCCCCCTCGGTGATGGAGCGGCACCGCGTGAACGTGGCGCGCGAGGCCAACAAGAAGGTCTACGTCATCATGGCGCTGCTGGCCGTGGCCAAGGTCCCGGACCTCGCCCGTCACCTCGAGGGACTCGCCCGATGAAGGAAGCTGCGCCCTCGACGCTCGACGCGAAGATCGCCGCGCTCGCCGCGCGCGACCTGCCGCTCGCCGTCTCGATCCTCAGGGAGGCGATCCGCATCCCGGCGGACTTCGTGGACCAGCCGGCCGGGCAGGGCGGCGATCCCCGGTGCGGGACCAGCAACCACGAGGGCCCGCGCATCGAGTATCTGAGGCGCACCATCCTCGAGATCGGCGCGGTGAGGGACCCCGACGACGTGGGTTTCGACGCGTTCGGGAACCTGGAGTGGCGGCTCGAGGACCCCAGCGACGGGGTCCCGCGCGCCGAGAAGAAGGTCATCTACCTGGACGGGCACTGCGACACGGTGAAGCCGCTGCGCGAGGTGTGGCACGCGAAGACCGGCGGCCTCGACCCGTTCCTCGGGCTGGTGGACCCGGCGAAGCTCGACCGCGCGTACCTGCGCCGCGAGCTCGGCTACCTCCCGCCCGACGACGAGTGGCGGCACCTGGTGTTCGGGCGCGGCTCGGCCGACCAGCTGGGCGGCGTGGTGTCGCAGATCGTGGCGTCCAGGATCCTGGTCGAGCTGATGCCGGAGGGCGCGCTGCGCGGCGTCGTCGTGCGCGGCTACGCCACCGTCGCCGAGGAGGACAACGACGGCGGCGGGCCGCTCTACATCACGCGCAAGCTCCTGCCCGGCGCGCCGCCCGAGATGATCCCCGACGTCGTCATCCTCACCGACTCCAGCGGCGATTCGAAGAAGGGCGCGCTCGGCATCTACCGCGGCCAGCGCGGCCGCATGCAGATCGAGGTCGAGGTCACCGGCCGCTCGTGCCACGGCTCGATGCCGTGGGAAGGCCTGAACCCGCTCGAGCACGGCGGCGCCATCCTCGCCGAGGCGGCGCGGA
>CAYHRW010000141.1:0-7367 GCA_964359105.1 uncultured bacterium | reverse complement strand
TCGCCAGGTCCAGGTCGAAGTCGAGGTGCGCGCTGGTCGAGCGCATCAGGAAGAAGAACTTCGCGCAGTCGGCGCCGACCTCGTCCATCAGGTCGCGCAGGGTGATGAACTCGCCCGCGCGCTTGCTCATCCTGACCGGCTGGCCGCCCGCGAGCAGGTTCACCTGCTGGACGATCAGGACTTCCAGGAAGTCCGCCTCCACCCCCGCCGCCGCGAGCCCGGCCGTGAGCGTGCCCACGTAGGCGTGGTGGTCGGGCCCCCACAGGTCGATGGCGTGGCGGAAGCCGCGCGCGCGCTTGTCGCGATGGTAGGCGATGTCGGGGAGCAGGTAGGTCGGCAGCCCGGTGCCGCGCACCACCACGCGGTCCTTGTCGTCGCCGAACCGGGTGGTGCGCAGCCACCGCGCGCCCTCGGCGTCGTAGAGCATGTCGCGCGCCTCGAGCGCCGCCAGGGTCTCGTCCACCGCGCCCGAGCCGTGCAGCTCCGACTCGCGGAACCAGCGCGCGAACTCCGCGCCGTAGGCGTCCAGGTCGGCGCGCTGCGCGGCCACCATGCGCTCGAGCGCGCGATCGCGGAACCACGCCGCGCCTCCCCCGCCGAGCGCGGCGCGCGCCTCGGGCTCGGGGAGCGCCGCCGCGATCTCGGCCACGTAGCCGCCCTGGTAGCCGCCCTCGGGCAGGGCCCGTTCCTCGCCCAGGCGCTGCGCGAAGCGCGCCGCCACCGATTCCCCCAGCAGGTCCACCTGGGTGCCGGCGTCGTTGACGTAGAACTCGCCGTCGCAGCGCTGGCCGGTGGCGCGCAACAGGCGCACCAGCGCCGCACCCACCGCGGCGGCGCGCGCGCTCACCACGTTGAGCGGCCCGGTCGGGTTCGCGCTCACGTACTCGATCAGGGTCGCCTCGTCGTCCCCCACGTGCGAGGCGCCGAAGCGCCCGCCCTCGGCGAGGATCCGCGCCGGAAGTCCGTCGAGGAAGGCGCGCGCGTAACGGAAGTTCAGGAACCCCGCCCCGGCCACCTCGACCGCTTCGAACGGCGATCCCGCGAGCGCGAAGCCGGCGGCGATGGCTTCGGCCACCGCGCGCGGCGGGCGCTTCAGCTCCTTCGCGATCTGCAGCGCGAGGTTGGTGGTCCAGTCGCCGTGCGCGCTCTCACGGGGGATGGCGAGCTCGAGGCGCGCGAACCGCTCGGGGCTGTACAGGCCGGCGGCGCGCAGCGCCTCGGCCAGGCCGTCACTCAGCGCTTCCCAGACCAAGGTCCACGCTCCGGGCGTCGCCCCACAGGCGGTCCAGCATGTAGAACTCGCGGGTCTTCTCGTGGAACACGTGCACCACCACCTCGACGTAGTCCAGCAGCACCCAGTGCCGTCCCTCGAAGCCCTCGATGTGCCAGGGGCGCGCGCCATTCTCGCGCAGCTTCTCCTCGACCGCCTCGGCCACCGCCCGGACCTGCACCTCGCTGGAAGCCGAACAGATCAGGAAATAGTCGCACACCGCATTGAGCTCGCGCAGGTCGAGGGCGGTGAGGTCGCGGGCCTTCTTGGAGAGCGCCGCAGCGGCGGCGGTCTTCACCAGGGCCGGACCGGAAAGGCTCGGGGCGTGACGCGGGCGGGAGGTCAATGCAGGCGCTTTCGCTCGGGTGGCGCGCTCAGCGGTCGCGCCGGACCGCGTAGTCCACCGCCCGGTCGAGCGCCCGCAGCGCTCCGCCCGATGCGGCGGTCACCGCCGCATCGGGCGTGGCCCCGCCGTCGAGCAGCGCGCGGGCCTCGTCGGCCAGCGCGAACGCGCGCGCGCGCGCGTAGGCGAAGCCGCCGCAGCGGTCGATGAGCGCCCCGAGCTGGCTCCACTGCGCCCGGGTCCAGCGCTTGCGGAGCGCGATCCGCTTGAGCCGGCGCCGGTCGGCTTCCGTGGCGGAGCGCAGCGCCGCGATCATCGGCAGCGTGACCTTGCCCTCGGCCAGGTCGTAGCCCACCGGCTTGCCGGTGACCTCGGGGTCGCCCAGGTAGTCGAACAGGTCGTCGACGATCTGGAACGCCACTCCGACCCGCTCCCCGAAGCTCCGGTACTTCTCGCGCAGCCGATGGTACTTCGCCGCGCCGTTCAGCCCGGTGCCGATCTCGGTGGCGGCGCCGATGAGCGAGCCGGTCTTGGCGCGGATGAGCTCCTCGTACTGGGCTTCGGTCACGTCCAGGTCGTAGGCGTACTGGAACTCGAGCGCCTCGCCGCACGACATCTCGATCACCACCCGCGCCACCACCTCCATCGCGGTGTCCTGCTTGTGGGCGATCAGCAGGCTCATGGCCTGGGCGTAGAGGTAGTCGCCCATGATGATGGCCATCTCGTCGGTCCACAGCCCGTTCACGGTCGGGACGCCGCGCCTGAGCCCGCTGCGGTCCACCGAGTCGTCGTGGATGAGCGCCGCCGCGTGCACCATCTCGATCGCGGTGGCGCACAGCACCGCCCCGTCGTCCAGGCGGTTCCGCAGCCGGGCCGTGAGCAGGAGCAGGGTGGGACGGAACTTCTTCCCGCGGGTGGCCAGCACGTGGCCGCCCACCTGGTTCAAGATCGGGATGGAGGTGCGGAACGCCTCGCGGAGTCGGCTCTGGACCTGCTCCAACTCGCGGCGCACCGGCTTCTGGACCGCGGAGATCGACATGTCGCTTCCGTGGGGCGGGTACGGGAGGCCCCTTGCTCATGAGCGCGCGGCAGGATACGGGCCGATGTCGAACACTGTCAAGCGTCGCCGGCGGCGCGCTCCCCTTCCGCGCGCCACGCTTCGAGCCGCGCCAGCAGCCGCTCGCGCCGGTTGCGCCACGGATCGTCGAGCACCTCCTCGAGCAGGGCCTCGAGCGCTTCGCGCACGCGTGGCCCCGGACCCACGCCGAGCGCGCGCATCACGTCGTGGCCGTCCACCGCGAGATCCCGCACCGTGAGCGCGTGCTCCCCGGCCACGAGGCGCTCGATGCGCGCGCGCATCTCCTCGAGCCCGGCCGGGAAGGCGGTCTTCAGCCCGTTGCCGAGCACGTCCGCGATGCGCAGGTCGAACAGGTCCGCGACCGCGTCCTCGCCCACGCGCCGCACCCAGCGCCTGAGCGCCGCGTCGCCCCAGCGCGGCCGGTAGTCGAACATGTGCTCGCGCACCAGGTGGACGATGCGCGCGCGCAGCTCGCCCGGGAACCTCAGCCGCTCGAGTAGCAGGCCGGCCAGCTCGGCGCCCACGAACTGGTGGTCGTAGAAGGTGCCCTCGCCGCTCCGCTCGACCCGGGTGTCGGGCTTGCCGATGTCGTGCAGCAGCGCGGCCCAGCGCACCGCCGGCTTATCGGCGGGCGCGGCGTCGCAGGTGGCGAGCGCGTGCAGGTAGACGTCGTAGGCGTGGTAGCGGTTCTGCGGCACGCCGAAGCAGCGCTGGAGCTCGGGCATCCACAGCTCGAGCAGCCCGGCTTCGCGCAGCAGCTCGATGCCGATCGAGGGCGCGCGCGCCGTCATGAGCTTCATCAGCTCCTCGCGCACCCGCTCGACCGCGACCAGCCGCACCCGGTCCAGGACCCGGCCGAGCGCGGCGCGGGTCGCCGGGTCCGGCTCCAGCTCGAGCGTGGCCGCGAAGCGCGCCGCGCGCAGCGGGCGCAGGGCGTCCTCGCGGAAGCGCGCCACCGGATCGCCCACCGCGCGCAGGCGACGGCGCTCCAGGTCCTCCAGCCCGCCGTGCGGGTCGAGCAGCACGCCGCTCACCGGGTCGAAGGCCAGCGCGTTCACGGTGAAATCGCGGCGCGCCAGGTCCTCGAGCGGCTCGCGGGTGAATTCGACGTGGTCGGGATGGCGCGCGTCGCGGTAGGCTCCCTCGCGCCGGAACGTGGTGCACTCCAGGCGATGGGCATCGAGCAGCACGAGCACCGTGCCGTGCGCCAGTCCGGTGGGCTCGACGCGCTCGAAGCGCTCCATCACCACGGCCGGGGCGAGGTCGGTGGCGACGTCGAGCGTGGCGTCGGGCTCGCGGCCGAGCAGGGCGTCGCGCACCGTGCCCCCCACCAGCCAGGCCTGGTGGCCGCCGGCGCGCAGCCGCTCGAGCGCGGCCAGCACGGCGGCCGGCCACGGCTCGGCGGCCAGGCGGCGGCGCGCGGCATCGTGCCGCGGGTCGGCGAGCGGCGGAGGTGCGGAGCTCACGCGGTCAGGCTCCCGGGCGGCGCGCGGCGGCGACCGGATTGAAAGGAGTCACGGGCATGAGACGCACTCTCCAGGCATGGCTGCTAGTCCTGACGCTCGCCGCGGTACGCGAGGCGCGCGCGGCGGACGCCCCGGCGCTGCCGGCTTCGCGGGTGCGCGCGTGGCAGACCGGCCTGCTGCGGCCGGACCGGCTCGAGCACGCCTCGCTCGCCTTCACGGGCGGCCTGGCCGCCGGGCTGCTCTCCCGCCGCCCGGCGGGCGCGCTCGGCGCCGCGCTGGCGCTGGGGCTCGCGAAGGAGCTGTGGGACGCGCGCCGCAGTTCGTTCGACCGCGGGGACCTGGCCGCCGACCTGGCCGGCGCCGGCCTCGCGGCGCTGGCGACGGCGGCGTTCGAGCGGTAGGCCGCGCTGGCGACGGCGGCGTTCGGGCCCCGGCCCGCACCGCGTTCGCGGCCTCACGGCTGCGGGAGGCACGGCTCCCGCTCGCAAGGAACCCCACCGCCGCCCTTGTTCTTATTCTTGGCGCTGAGCCCCGCCGCGACCACGGCGGCGAGCGACAGCCCGCCCACCAGGCCGGTGCGGTACCAGTCGATGCGGCGCGCGCCGATCGTCCTCACCTGGTCGAGCGGCAGCTTCAACGTGGTGAACTCCTCCACCGGGCCCTCGACGTCCACGCGGTGGTAGCCGACCAGCGTGTCGGCCTCGATGCGCGCGGACTCCAGCTCGTAGACCAGCCCGTCGGTGGTGGTCACCCGCACCGTCAGCTTCTCAGGTCTGGCCGCCACCTCCTCGCGCGGGATCTCGCGCAGCGTGGTGCAGCCCGAGCCGGCGATCCAGATCGAGCACAGGGTGGCGCGCAGCACGCGTCCTGCTCTCATGAGCCCCCTCCTCCCGGCCGCTCGGCCCGCGACCGGGCGGAGCGCCGGCAGCATAACGCAACGGCGCCCGCACGGCTCGCGCGGGCGCCGCACCGGGGCACCGGCCGTTCAGATCCAGTAGAGGATGCGCCCGCAGGACTCGCACACCATCAGGGTGTCGCCCGCGGGGGCCGCCGCGGTGGGCAGCGTGATGAAGCAGCCCTGGCAGACGCGGTCGCGCACCGCGGTCACGCCGCGTCCGTAGCGCTGGCGCGCCCGCTCGTAGGCCGAGAACCAGCGGCGCTCGAGCTGCCGGATGAGCTGCGTGCGCGCGCGCTGCACCGCAGGCAGGCGCACGGCGTCCGGGACCGCGGACCGCTGGCGGCCCGCCGGCCGGGCCGTCCGCAGCTCCTCGATGAGCAGGTCGAGGTCGTGCAGCTGGACCACGGCGTCGCGCGCGCTCACGGCGACAGCTCCCGCAGCAGGCTCTCGACCTCGTCGGCGTCGCCGGCCTCGAGCAGCTTCTGGCGGGTGCGCGCGCTGCGCACCAGCACGGTGGCGCGGGCGATGGACTGCTGGTGCGTCGCCGGCGGGATCTCGGGCGGGGACAGCACCAGCAACACCAGCCGGACGGCCTCGCCGTCGGGCGCGTCCCAGTCAATGCCACGGCGCGAGCGCGCCACCACGACGTGGGGTTCCACCACGGTGAGCGAGCGCGCATCCGCCACGGCGACGCCCTTGCCGACCACGGCACCGCCGATGCGCTCGCTCAGCACCAGCAGGGAATGCAGGAGTTCGGGTTCCCGCACGGCACCGCGGAGGTGGGCGCGACGCGCCATCTCGAGGAGTGCAGATTCTCTCTTCCGGAGCCCCAGCTCAAGGATGAGCAGCGAGGTGTGCAGGGCCGGACCGATCGTCGTGGACATCGGCCTCAAGGACCTCCCTGATGCCGGGAACCTAGCAGAGAGATCCCCCGGCGCGCCAGAAGGCAGCGAGGCCAGAAGGCAGCGAGGGCCGGCAGTGAGGTCGGGGAGCGGCGCTCAGGGGGCCGTGGGCTCCACGGGGCGCCCGTGCGCGCGTCCCGACGGCAGCCAGCGCGACACCGCCCACGCGCACAGCAGACCGAGCGCGGCGCCCACCACCACGTCGCTCAGGAAATGGCGGTTGAGATAGAGCCGCGAGAACGTGACCGTGGCCGCCAGTGCGAAGAGCGGCACCCCGAGCCGCCGCCAGCGCCGCGCCAGCGTCCAGGCCAGCGCGAAGGCGCTGGCCGCGTGGCCGGAAGGGAAGGACGCGTTCGACCTCCGGTGCTCGCCGTCGGGCCGGGCCCGGAAGGTGGCGCGCTTGAGGGCCTCCACCACCAGGTTCGCCCCCGCCAGCGCCGCCACCGCCGCCAGCGCCGCGGCGCCGCCCGCGGCGCGGTCCGCCAGCGCCGCGAGCACCACCCCGCCCGCCACCACCACGGGCTTGCCGAGCTCGGTCGCGAACCTCATCGGCCGCTCGAGCGCCGGGCGCCGGGCCTGCTGGACCGCGTGCGCCACGTCCCAGTCGAGCCGCTCGAGGGGTCCGAGCAACGACAGCACCAGCAACAGCATCCTCATCCCGCCTCCCCGACCGCCAGCAGCACCTGCGCGGGCAGCCATCCCGTGATGCCGCGGCCGGCGGTCACCCGCGCCCGGGCGCCGGCGCGCTCGAGGATGCGCACCACCTGTCCGGGCTCGAGCTCCAGCCCCGGCCCCTCGAGCACCGCGCTGCGCTCCACCACCGCGACCTCTGCGCGCGCCGCCCAGCGGCTCTCCGCCGGATACATCAGCGCGCACGCCAGCGCCAGCACCGCCGCGCTCCCCGCGAGCGCGCGCCGCGGCCACGCCACCCCCGCCGCCACGCCCAGCGCCAGCGCCAGCGCCGCCCATTCGACGCGCCGCACCGGGAGCCGCACCGGCCGATCCCCGGTGAGGCCGCCGCTCTCGCGCACCCGGTCGGCCACCCAGCGCAGCGCCCCATCCCGGGGCTCGCCGCGCTCGCCGCGCAGCACCCACAGCGCGGCGCGGCCCACCGCCCCGCTCCGCACCTCGCTCCAGCCCAGCCGGGACGCCAGCGCCGGATGGCGCGCGCCCTCGCGCCACAGTACCGCCCACTCGCGCGCCGCCCGCTCGACCTCGCCGTCGCGCGCCGCCCGGTCCGCGGCCCGCAGCCTCACGCCCCCCGCGCCTTCGCCGAGGCGCGGCCCGGTCACCACCGCCAGCGCCAGTGCCGCCAGCGCCAGCGCCAGCGCTCCCGCGCGCGCCGGCGCCCGCCGCGCCGGCGCCGGGCGCGCGGCGTCCAGCTCGCGTCGCAGGCGCTCGCGCAGCAGC
>CAYHRW010000140.1:5078-7474 GCA_964359105.1 uncultured bacterium | reverse complement strand
GAACCACTTGCTGCTGTTGGTGCGGTCCACGCTCGCGAGCACGAACGTGTAGCCGGTGTTCACGCCGCCGTAGTAGCCCGAGTAGGCCTTGTTGAGCTCCGCGATCTGGGCGTCGATCTGGGACTGCGGGATGTTGCCGGTCGTGCCCGAGTAGATCACGTGGAAGGCGACCTTGATCTGCCCCCCGACCGCCTGCACCCCGAGCTCGTCCACGTAGCGCTTGAGGGCCGCCTGCACGCGGTTCATCTCGGCGACGGTGGGCTCAGGCGTGGCGCAGCGCGACAGCTCGACATCCCCGAACGGGTCGCCCTGGGGCTCCGGGAATTCGATCGGGCGGGGGCCCGCGAAGGCGGTGGCACAGGCGAGCAGCATGGCGACGGCGAGCGCTGCGGGAAGCAGAAGCCGACTCTTCATGAGAGTCCTCCTGGGGTGAGAACCGTCCCACGCGACCGCGGCTCCGGCAGAGAATGCCCCGCCGCTCCCGACCCGGTCACGAGGTCACGATTCTGTCAAAGGTCTCAAGGGACTTGCCAGTGAAAAATCGCGCGATGGCCGGAAAAAGCGGCCGCGAGGCCGGGAGGGGATATACCCCGGGACGCGGCGCGGGGCGGGCCGGCCGCGCTCAACGCCTGGCGTTCGATCGCGGAGCCGGCCGGCCGGGGGTGAGCGGGGTGTCGAGGAGCTCGCGAACCTTGCGGAGCAGGGCGTCCGGCGTGAAGGGCTTCTGCAGGAAGGCCGCTCCGGGCTTGAGCACGCCCTGCCGCTCGACCAGCTCGTCGGTGTAGCCGGAGAGGTAGAGCACCCGCATCTTCGGCCGCGACCCGGCGAGCTGCCTCGCCAGGTCCAGGCCGCTGATCCCCGGCATCACCACCTCGGTCACCATGATGTGGATCGCGTCGCGATGGCTCGTGGACCGCTCGATCGCCTCGTCGCCATTGGGGACCTCGAGCACGCGGTAGCCGTTCTTGCGCAGGACGTCGTGGACGTAGCTGCGCACCAGCGGCTCGTCCTCCACGAGCAGCACGGTCTCTGTCCCGCGCGTGCCGCCGCGCGGCGGCGGCGCGCCCTCGTCGGTCGCGGCGGGCTCGTCCACGCGCGGCAGGTAGATCTTGAAGCTGCTTCCCTTCTCCGGCTCGCTGTAGACGAAGATGTTGCCGCCGCACTGGCGCACGATCCCGTAGACCGTCGAGAGTCCGAGGCCGGTGCCCTTGCCCGGCTCCTTGGTGGTGAAGAACGGCTCGAACAGCCGCGCCTGGGTGGCCTCGTCCATGCCGATGCCGGTGTCCGTGACGGCCAGCATCACGTAGCGACCCGGCGCCACCGCGTGGCGGCGCGCGTGGCGGCCCGCTTGATCTCCTCCACCTCCTCGGACAGCAGCGGGTTCTCCACGAGCTGGTCGAGCAGCAGGTTGCCGTAGCCCAGGATCACGGAGAGCAGGTTGTTGAAGTCGTGGGCCACGCCGCCCGCCAGGCGGTCCACGAGGCGTGCGCCGCTGCCCTCGATGATGCGCCAGGAGCCGTCCCGGTGGCGCACGCGCAGCTCAGACAGCGCGGTGGGCGTGCCGCCAATCACCTCCGCCATCGCCGCCTGGACGCGCGCCGCGTCCTCGGGGTGCACGAGGTCCAGCACTCCCATGCCCAGCAGCGCGTCCGGCTCGTAACCCAGCATGCGCCGGATCGAAGGGCTCACGAACACGTACCGCCCGTCGCTGTCGATCACCGTGATGAGGTCGGCGGCGTTCTCGACCAGCAGCCGGTAACGCTCCTCGCTGGAGCGCAGCGCCTCCTCGGCGGCGCACCGCTGGCGCCGCTGCTCGGCATCGCGCAGCTCGCGCTCGATCGCCGGCACCAGGCGCGGGCGGCGAGCGCCGCGCGCAACGCAGGCGCGGTGTCCACCACGCCGTGGTCCACGGTGAAACCGCCGCGCTCGAGCTCGCGGAGCACGAGCTCGACGTCCTCGCGCGAGTCCTCGACGAACAGGACGCGGATCGGCCCGCTCACCGCCGGGCCCTCCGGCGCGGAGGCGCCGGGGCCCGCGTGACGCGTGGCTCGATGACGGTACGGGACATCCGAGGGAGCTTCCGAGGATCGAGGGGCCGGCCCGGCTGGTACCGGGCGGCCGGGACGTGCCGCCGGACCGCGCGGGAGCGGCCTCCGCGGGGGACGGCGGCTTCACTGGCTCGCATCAGTGTGCATCGGACCGGGCCGGCCGCCAAGCTGGTTCTGGACGGTTGGCTCTGGACGCTATCGAGGCACGCGCGGCCGGCCGCGACCCCGTCGGCCGCGCGGGCGCAGGCCGCCCACACGCCCCCAGCCGGCCATGGGCTCGCGGGCGCCGCGCCCCGCGACCCCCCTCGGGCCGGGGGAGCGCGACAGCTTGCGGCAAACCTGGATTAC
>CAYHRW010000140.1:0-5068 GCA_964359105.1 uncultured bacterium | reverse complement strand
GGGGGTGCGCAGGCCGCCCTCACGCCCGCGGCGGTACTGGTGCTCGCGGTCGGGGCTCACCGAGACGCCACCCTTGGGGCCCGCCGGGCGGGCCGCGCCGGGCGTGAACTCGTGCGCCGTGCCCTTCTGGTGTGCGGCACGTCCGCCCTTGCGGGCGATCTCACGCTGCTTCTCGCGGTCCAACGCGGCGAATCCACGCCTCTCGCTGGTCGCCATGGTCACCCACCTCCTTCCACAACCGACGCGGCCCTGCCGCAGGTCGCGGCAATCCTATGGATGACGCCGGTTCGCAGGCCGATTCCGCAGGCTTTTCACAAGTCGTGGCATTGCGCGGCGGCTCCCGGCGCGACGCGGCGCCCGCGGGCTATAATCCCGCGCTGCCGGCCTGCGGGGGGCAGCGTCCTTCCGATCCATCCGACCCTGGAGACGCCGCCGCACCGGCGGTGGACCGACGACCATGGCCACACCCGCTTCACATCCCCGGCCCCATGCCCGATCCGGCTGACGCTCATCCGCCGCGACCAGCCGGTGCGCCGGTCCCTCCCGCTCGCGGCCCGCGTCGCGTGCGGCGCAGGCTCCTCGTCGCCATCGGCGTGCTGCTGCTCGCCACGCTGGCCGGCCTGGTGCGGCTGGCGTTCGACGTGCGCGCGCTCCGGGCGCGCCACGCGTCCGGACCCTCGTGGAGCTTCCCGTCGCGGATCTACGCGGACGGCCTGGTCCTCTCGCCGGGGCGCCCGCTCCCGCCCGGCTTCCTGCGCGCCCACCTCGAGGCGCGCGGCTACCGCGAGGTCGCGGGCGTCCCGCGCGAGCCCGGAACCTGGGCGGGGCTCCCGCGCGGCGCCGAGATCGTGCTGCGCGGCTTCGCCGAAGCGCCGGACCCGGACGGCACCGGCGGACCCGAGCGCGTGCGCGTCGAGCTGGCGGGCGGCCGGCTCGCCGCGGTGCGGCGGCTGGGCGGCGTCACGGGCGCCGCTCCACCCGACCTTGGCCACCCGCCGCGGCTCGAGCCCGCGCTGGTCGCGGTGCTCGCCGATTCGCAGCGCGTGCTGCGCACCTGGACGCCGCTCGCGCGCGTCCCGCGCGCGGTGCGCGACGCGGTGGTGGCCTCGGAGGACCGGCGCTTCCGCGGCCACTTCGGTCTCGACCTCAAGGGCAACGTCCGCGCGCTGGCGGCGAACGTGCAGGCGGGCGGGGTGCGCCAGGGCGCGAGCACCATCACGCAGCAGCTGGCGCGCGGGCTGTTCCTCGGGCGCCAGCGCACCTTCGGCCGCAAGCTGTCCGAGGCGGCGCTCGCGGTCGGACTCGAGCTGCTGCTCTCGAAGGACGAGATCCTCGAGATGTACCTGAACTCGGTCTACTGGGGGCAGGGCGACGCGGCCGGCGTCGCGGGGATCGGCGAGGCGTCGCACTGGTACTTCGACGCGCCGCCCGAATCGCTGGGCGTGGCCGAGGCGGCGCTGCTGGCCGGCATCATCCCCGCGCCCAACGCCTGGTCGCCGTTCCGCAACCCGCGCGCGGCGCGGGCGCGGCGCGACGCGGTGCTGGCCGACATGGTCGCGACCGGCGTGCTCGACGGCGCGACCGCGGCGCTCCTGCGCGCGCAGCCGCTGCGCCTGCGGCGCGGGCCGCCGCCGCCCGCACGCTTCCCGGGCTTCACCGGCGCCGCGCGCGACTGGCTCGGTGCGCGGCTGCCGCGGGGCGCGGCCGAGCGCTGGGGGCTCACCATCTTCACCACCATGGACCTGGTGTGGCAGCCCGCGGCCGAGGCCGGACTCGCCGACGGTGTGGGACAGCTCGAGCTGTGGAGCGGGCGGCGGGACCAGCCGCTCCAGGGGGCGTTCGTGGCGCTCGAGCCGGGGACCGGCGCCGTGCGCGCGATGGTGGGCGGGCGCGCGCTCCAGGCCGGCGACTTCAACCGCGCCACGCAGGCCAGGCGTCAGACCGGCTCGGCCATCAAGCCCATCGTCTACGCCGCGGCGCTCGATCCCGAGCGCGGTGCGCCACGTCTCACCCCGGCCTCGACCGTGCCCGACCTGCGCCGCACGTTCGCCGCCGGTGACACGGTGTGGAAGCCGCGCAACGACGAGGGCGAGTACCACCCGCAGGTGACGCTCGCCAAGGCGCTCGCCAGGTCGCTCAACGTCGCCACCGCGAACCTGGTCGAGGCGATCGGCGCCGGAGTGGTGGCGCGTTACGCCGAGCGCTTCGGGCTCGGGAGGCTCAAGCCGGTGCCGAGCATCGGGCTCGGCACCAACGAGGTGTCGTTGCTCGCGCTCACCGGCGCCTACGCGGTGTTCCCCAACCGCGGCGAGCGCCGCGAGTCCACGCCGGTCCGCGCGGTGGTGGACGGGGCGGGGAGGCGCCTGCTCGACCCGCCGGCGAGGCCGGTGCGAGCGCTGCCCGGGAGGACCGCCGACCTCATGACGGGCCTGCTCGAAGACGTGGTGATCTATGGAGTGGCGTACCCGCTGCGCGCACAGTACGGCTTCACCTTCCCGGTGGGCGGCAAGACCGGCACCACGAACGACTACAACGACGCGTGGTTCGTCGGCTTCACGCCCGACGTGGTGGCGGGCGTGTGGGTGGGCTACGACACGCGGGCGAGCCTGCGCCGCCCGGCCGCGCAGACCGCGCTGCCGGTGTGGGCCGGGATCATGAGCCGCCTGCTCGCGGGCTTCCCGCCCACGCCATTCCCGGGCGACGCGGGCCTCGAGCTGGCGTGGATCGACCCGTGGAGCGGCGGCGTCGCGCGGCCCGACTGCCCGGTGATGCGCGTGCCGTTCCTGCCCGGCACCGCGCCGCGCGCGGCGTGCACGTTGCACCACGAGCCGGCCGACAGCCTTGCCGCGCGCGACAGCAGCGCCACCGCGCCGCCCGACTCGCTGCCGGCCGCAGCGGCGCCCGACTCCGCACGGTAGCGGGCGACGCTGCATCATCCGTTTCGGTGATTGACTTCCCCGTGCGGGGGCCTAGCCTTGGAGTGCGTCCCACGAAGACTGGGCGGAACGGAACGAGAGGAGCCGACGTGCACGAGCTGAGCATCGTCACCGAGGTCTACGCGATCTGCCGCGCGCGGCTCCGCGAGCACGGGCCCGGGCGGCTCGATACCGTGCGGCTCGCGGTCGGCGAGCGCTCGGCCGTCGAACCCGACCTGCTGCGCTACGGGTGGCAGGCGGTGACCTCGGGCGGCCCGGACGACGGCTCGCAGCTCGAGATCGAGTGGCGCCCGGCGCGCCAGGTGTGCACCGGCTGCGGCGAGATCCCCGAGCGCGCCGCCGGGACGTGGCTCAGGCTCTGCCCGCGCTGCGGCCACGCGCTCCACATCGAGGGCGGCGACGAGCTCGACATCCTCCACCTCACCTTCACCCCGTCGGCCGAGCGCGAGACCTCCCCTTCATGACCCTCGTGGACATCCGGCAGAAGGTGCTGGCCGCGAACGCCGCGGTCGCCGCGGAGCTGCGCCGGCGTTTCGCCGGGCAGGGCACGCTGGTCGTCAACCTCATCTCCTCGCCGGGCTCGGGCAAGACCACGCTGCTCGAGGCCACGGTGCGCGCGCTCGCCCCCCGCCTGCGCCTCGGCGCGATCGAGGGCGACATCGCCACCGAGCGCGACGCCGACCGGCTCCGCCGCCTCGGCATCCCCGCGCACCAGATCCTCACCGGCGGCGCCTGCCACCTCGACGCGCGGCAGGTGCGCGATGCGCTCGCCGCGCGCGACTTCGGAATGCTCGACATCCTGTTCATCGAGAACGTCGGCAACCTGATCTGCCCGACTTCCTACGACCTGGGCGAGGACTTCAAGGTGGTGCTGCTCTCGGTGACCGAGGGCGAGGACAAGCCCTTCAAGTACCCGGCCATCTTCTCGCGCGCCGCCGTGACCGTGATCACGAAGGCCGACCTCCTCCCCCACGTCGCGTTCCGCCTCGAAGAGGCAAGAGAGCAGGTCGCGGCACTGAACCCGGAGTCGCGGCTGCTCGTGACCTCCGCCGTCAGCGGCGAGGGCATGCTGGCGTGGGAGGAGCTGCTCCTGGCGGCGCTCGCCGCCAAGCGAAGTCAGGTCTCGCGATGACCGTGGACCGTTTCTCCGCCGACCTCCTGCTCGCCGCCGTCGGCATCGCCCTCACCCACACCCTGCTCGGCCCCGACCACTACCTGCCGTTCATCATGCTGGCGCGCGCGCGCCGCTGGAGCCGCGCGAAGACGCTGCTGGTGACCGCGGCGTGCGGCGCCGGCCACGTCGCCTCGTCCGTCCTGCTCGGGATGCTCGGGCTCGCACTGGGCGCCACGGTCGGCTGGATCCAGCGCCTCGAGGGGGCGCGTGGCGACTGGGCGGCGTGGGGTCTGGTGTGGTTCGGCCTCGCCTACACGCTGTGGGGGGTGCGCGCCGCGGTGCGCCGCCGCCGCGGGATCGAGCCGCACGCGCACGGCGGACACGTCCACATGCACCTGGGCGGGCGGCATCACCACCACCACGTCCGCCTCGAGGACGCGCCGCGGGCCGGCTCGACGTTCTGGGCGCTGTTCATCGTGTTCGTGCTCGGCCCGTGTGAGCCCCTGATCCCGCTGTTCGTGCTGCCCGCGAGCCGCGGGCGCTGGGACCTCGCGATCGCCACCGGCGGCGTGTTCGGCGCGTTCACGATCGCGGCGATGGTCGTGATCGTCGCGCTCGGCCACGCCGGCATCGAGCGCCTGCCGCTCGGCAGGCTCGAGCGCTGGGCCCACGCCATGGCGGGAGCGGTCATCGCGGCCTCGGGGCTGGCGGTGGTGCTGCTGGGGCTGTAGCCGGGCTGCTCGGCCTCACCCGGCCGCCCACGGCGTGGTCGCAGGCGTCGTGTCGTCGTCACCAACCCGGCCGCACGGTCGAACTGCGCCTCACCTCCGGCCTCCCTGGCATTGGCGCGGCCCTTGCGTTCCCCTTGCGGGCCCGATCAAGACCGGCGCCGAACGCGCGATGACCGCGCATCCGCCGGCCGGACGAAGCCCGCCCCCGGCTCCCGACCGCCTTGCCGCGCTACCCGTGCGGAAGAGGCGCTTGACGGTGTTCGCAATATCGCGAACACTGGAGGGGT
>CAYHRW010000139.1:3324-7478 GCA_964359105.1 uncultured bacterium | reverse complement strand
CACTTCTGCATCCGCTGCGCCACGCTGCTCGTGGAACGCGAGGACAACGGGCACCCGCGGCCGGCGTGCCCGAGATGCGGCTGGGTCTACTACCGCAACCCCGTGCCCGCCGCGGGCGTGATCCTGGTGCATCGCGGCGGCGTGCTCATGGTGAAGCGGAAGTTCGATCCGCGCGCCGGCGCGTGGTGCCTGCCGGCGGGCTTCATGGAGTACGGCGAGTCGCCGGAGCGCTGCGCGGTGCGCGAGCTGCGCGAGGAGACCGGCATCGAGGCGCGGCTCACCGGCCTGTTCGGCGTCTACGCGGGCGTGGATGACCCGCGGGTGCGCTCGGTCCTGATCCTCTACACCGCGGGGCGCTCCGGCGGACGGCTCAAGCCCGGCGACGACGCGGTCGCCGCGCGCTTCTTCCCGCGCGCCGAGATCCCGCGCGCCATCGCCTTCGCCTCCCACCGCAGGGCGCTCGCCGACTTCTTCGGCCGCCAGGCCCGGCCCGGCTTTGCCTCTCCCGCCCCCGGCCCGCGCACCCCGGGTCTGGCCCGGTCCTTGCGATGACCTCCGGGGGCCATCCCCACCACCGGCCCTTTCCCGGCCCCCTCGGAGGAGAACGAACCTCATGCGGCGCATGCTGTTGATGGCCCTCCTGCTGGCGCTCATCGTGCCTTCGGGGCGGGCTTCCGCCCAGGCCTTCAGTGCAAGACGCATGGCCATGGGCGGCGTGGTTCTGGCCGGCGGCGGGCCGGGCAGCGACGCTTCGAACGTGGCCTATCGCGCGGTCCCCGCCGCCGCCGGCTCGGGCTCGGGGATCACGCTGCCCATCGGGCTCATCCCGGTCATCGCGGACCCGCCCGAGCTCGACCCCGACCAGCCCGACTTCAACATCTACGAGCTCGCGAACCTGCTCTACAACCCGCCGTGGAACCTGCAGCTCGTCTCGCCGTCGGCGCCCTCGAGCGACATCACCATCGTGGTGGCGAAGAACCGCCTCGCGGTGGACCTCGGCGAGGTCAAGGACGTCTTCCCCGAAGGCCACAGCCGGATCGGCGTGGTGAACGGCTCGCCCGCCATCGGCTTCGGCATCCGTCGCTTCTTCGTGGCGGTGGCGCCGCTGGTCCACTACGAGAACGACCTGAGCCTGAACGATCCGCTCCAGCGCGCGATCCATGGCGAGGAGTTCCAGATCCTCACGCAGTACGCGATGCTCGATCAGGCGCTCGGCCAGGCCGCGGCAGGTGTCCAGCTCGGCTGGGCCGGTGCGCTCGTGAAGCACGGCGACCCGCGTGGTCGCGGCGGCTCGGGCCTCTACGCCGGCGCGCGCGTCAAGGTGCTGCGCGGGCTGGCCTACGCCGACGCCGACAACGTGGTGTCGTTCACCACGCGCGACACGCTGTTCGCGGCCGACCCGGTGGACCTGCAGTACACCGGGCACTTCCGCGACACCGGCCCGCAGGGCGGCCGCCTCGGGCGCGGCCTCGACCTGGGCGCCGTGTGGCTGCTGGGCGGGCTCGAGCTGGGCCTGGGCGTGAACGACGTGTTCACGCGCCTGGACTGGCGCGTGCGCGAGAGCGTCGTCACCAGCGACAGCGCGACCGGCGAGTACGTGCAGCAGGTGGTGGCGCGCGACCAGGCGCTTACCAGCACCGTGCCCGTCACGGTGACGGCGAACGCCGCGACGCGCCTCGGGCGCTTCCTGGTGGCGGCCGACGTGGTGCGCGGAATACACGCCACGCTGGTGCACGGCGGCGCGGAGGTGTGGCTCGGGCGACTCGCGCTGCGCGCGGGCGCGAGCCTCGACGCGAACCGGATGGCGCAGGCCTCGGGCGGCGCGGGCGTGCGCCGAGGGCGCTTCGGCCTCGATGCCGCGGTCGCCACCCACAGCCGCAACCTGTCGCGCGAGCGCGGCGTCGAGCTGGGCGTCGGCCTGGCCTTCTACCATTGAGGAACACTGACATGCGACGCATCCTGATCGTCACGCTCGCGGCGCTGGCCCTCGTGGGTTGCGGCGACCGCCATCTCATCCTGAACGTGGACGTGTTGAGCTACCTCGACCCGGCCGACACGCAGGCCGCCTTCGGGCCGGTGCCCGCCATCCCCGGGGGCTTCGAGAGCGGCGAGCAGCCGCTCGTGAGCGACGCCACCATCAACCTGCTCGAAGGCCTGAACAGCGTGGCCGAGGTGCAGACCGTCTCGATCACGATGGCGGCGGTGGTGAGCGACTCGACCGGCTCGGGGTTCGACACGCTGCGCGTCTACGCCAGCGACGTGAGCACCGACCCGAGGGCCACCCTGCCGCTCATCGAGTCGGCGTTCGCGCTCCAGCCCGGCGTCACCGACACGGTGCGGGTCGAGCTGCCCGGCGACTCGCGCGTGGCCGCGCTCTTTACCCAGCGCCAGATGCGGCTCACCATCACCACCTCGCTGCGTGGCCCGTCGGCGGGCGACCCGCTGAACGGGCGCATCCGCCTGAGCCGGCTCGACGCGGTGGTGGTCGCCGGGCGCAAGGGCTTCTGACCCGCCGGTCGCGCCGCGACGCACGCACGAAGAAGGCCCGGCTCGGTCACCCGAGCCGGGCCGCTTCGTTGGCGGTTCGTCTACGTCCAGGCCGCGGCGCGCCGGGCCAGGTCCTGCCCGCCCAGCGTCATCGCGATCACCGCGCCCGAGAGCAGCGCGCGGTCGAGGTCGAACTCGTCGAACGGCTCACCGTCGCGCTTATTGCTCAGGTTGAGCACGCCCACCACGCGGTCGTTGTAGGTGAGAGGCACGCAGATGAACGAATCCGAGTTGTAGGCCTCGCGGTCGGTGTGCTGCGCTTCCGAGGCGTCGTCGCGCACCCGCACGAACAGCGGCTTGCGGTTGTGCGCCACCCAGCCCGAGATGCCCTGGCCGACGCGCACCTTGACCCGCACCGCCACCGCGGGGTCGATGCCGCGCTGCGCCGCGATCGAGAGCGTCTCGCGGCTGTCGTCCAGCAGCATCAGGCTGCAGCGGTCGACGCGGAAGTGCTCGCAGAACCACGCCACCAGCGTGGACGGCAGCGCGCGCGCCTCGTGCTCCTGCGCCAGCAGCAGGAACACCTCCTTCATGAAGCGCACGGTGCGCTGGAGCTCGGACATGCGCTGGCGCGTGACGTTGAGCTCCGAGTACGCATCGGTGAGATGCTGGGTCGCGGCCGCTGACTGCTCCTCGAGCGCGTAGATCACGGACTTCACCCGCTCGAGCTCCTGCTTGTACTGCGTCGAGTTCTTGTCGAGCAGCTCGATCTCGCCCGCCAGCGCCTCGAGCTGGCGGCTCTTCGTCCGGTTCTCCTCCTCGAGCGCGCTGGCCTGCACGTTGAGCCGCTGGATCCGCTCCTGGAAGTCGGCGCCCGCGGTCGGCACCGTGCCGTCGCCGGGCCGCGGGTCGTGCGCCCGCGCGCTGCGGTAGAGGTGCTGCGCGAGCGCCAGCGCCGCCATGCTCTTGACCGGGATGATCTCGCCCACCGCCTTGCTGCCGAAGGCGTTCTTCTTCTCGCTCACCAGCACCAGCATCGCCAGCATGTCCTCGGCGTCTGCCAGCGGCATGCACACGCACGAGTGCCAGGCCGGCAGCGCGGCCAGCGGCTTCAGGCCCGGGGCCTCGAGGGGGTCGGGCTCGTAGCTGGGCGAGCTCCCGAACAGGTGGGACAGCAGGGAGCGGCGGCTGGAATGATTGAAAAATGCACTGGGGTGGAAGAACTTTCGCACGAGCCGGACCGGGAGCTGGTCCACCGGGATCGAGACGTCGCGCCGCACCAGCTGGTTGCCACGACGCTCGTAGATGTTCACCAGCGCGTCGCCGCTCACCTCGTAGAAGGCCAGGGAGGCGCGCCAATCCGAGCGCACCGCCTGCAGATAGCCGAGGAACTCGTAGACCACGGCCTCGGTGTCCTTCGAGTTGGTGAGCCGCTCGGAGATGTCGCGGAGATCGAACTTGGACACGGGTGGCCCTCCTGTGCCTGGGATGTCGGTTCGGGACGCCCGGGAAACGCAAGGCGTGTGCCGCCGGAGGGCTCTCTCGCGCCGGCCCGGCGTGCTAGATTGCAGGCGCTTCCAGCCCTTGTCCTATCCAAGAGGGATTCCGCCATGCCCAGGCTGATCGCCGACCGCCCCGTGCTCCGCACGACCTCCGATCTCACCCAG
>CAYHRW010000139.1:0-3224 GCA_964359105.1 uncultured bacterium | reverse complement strand
GACGGCGGCACGCACGCGCTCTACATGGCGTTCCAGTGCCTGCTCTCGCCCGGCGACGAGCTGCTGGTGCTCTCGCCGCACTGGATGGCGATCCCGAAGCTCGTGGGGCTCGCGTACGGCGCGCGCCACCGCGCGCTGCCCGCCTATCTCGAGCTGGACCGCGGCGACCTCACGCCCGCCGGATTCGCGGACCTCTTGCGCGCGAGCCTCGGTCCCGAGACGCGCGGCATCTACGTGAACACGCCGAACAATCCGACTGGCGTCGTCCTGTCGCGCGAGCAGCTCGCCGCCATCGCCGAGGTGGCGGTCGAGCGCGACCTGTGGGTGGTGAGCGACGAGGCCTACGAGCACCTGCTGTTCGACGGCGCGCGGCACGTGAGCCTCGGTTCGCTCCCCGGCATGGCGGAGCGCACGGTGAGCGTCTACACGCTCTCGAAGACCTACGCCATGACCGGCTGGCGCATCGGCTACGTGGTCTCGCCGCCCGAGCTGCGCCCGGTGTTGGGTCCGCTGCTCTCGTTCTACACCACGCACGGCGTGTTCCCGGCCGCCCAGAGCGCGGCGCTCACCGCCGTCACCGGCCCGCAGGACGCGGTCGAGACCATGCGGCGCGCCTACCAGACCCGGCGCGACGCGCTGCTGGCCGGGCTCGACGGCCAGGACGCGATCCGGGTGCCGAAGCCGCGCGGCGCGTTCTACGTGTTCGCCGACGTGTCGGCCGCGCGCGGAGAGCGTGCGATCTGGGACCTGGTGCACGAGTGGCTGGCGTTCGGCGTGGCGGTGCTGCCCGGCACCGCGTTCGGCCCCGCGCACGGCGACCGGGTGCGCATGTCGCTGGCCACCCGCCACGAGGACGTGGTGGACGCGGCGCGGTTGCTCAGGGAGCGCTACGCCGCGCGCGCGGCCGCGCGCTGAACGTGCACTACTGCCCCGAGTGCGGCGCTGCCTACGAAGACGCCGTCGTCGCCTGCCCGCGCTGCCGGGTCGTGCTCGCGGATGAGCCGCCGGAGCCGGAGGGCGAGGACGAGCCGCAGATCGTGCACCGCGTGCCGGACGCCGCTTCGGGCGCGCTGCTCTCCGGGATGCTCGAGCACCACGGCCTCCGCGCCGTGCTCCGGAACGCCGCGCTGCCCGGCTACGGCACGGTGCGGCGCGACTGGTCCACGAGCGCCTGGGGCGAGATCCTGGTGCCGCGCGAGGAGGCCGCCGAGGCGCGGGCCCTGATCGCCGAGTATCTCGCCGCGCTCGAGCGCGGCGGCGCGGTTCGCGACGAGGACGTGGAGGGCGCGGCGCCGGAGTAGGGGATCAGGCGCGGCGGCGGACCAGGGCTTCCCTCGCGGCGCCGAAGCGGGGCCTACCGCTCCCGCTTCGCCTTCCTCCCGCGCGCGGAGCGGCGGGCGTCGGGGAGCTCGGTCTCGATCTCCTTGTCGTCCTCCCCGTCGTCCTCCACCTCGATGATGAAGTTGCCGCCCACCCGCTGCGGCACGATGACGCGGTGGAGCGCCACGCCGAACACGTCGTCCATGGTCTCGACCGAGACCAGCTCGAGGCGATCGCGCACGTCGGGCGGGATGTCGTCCACGTCCTTCTCGTTCGCGGTGGGGAAGATGAACGTGCGGAACCCGGCGCGGTGGGCGGCCAGCGCCTTCTCGCGCAGCCCGCCCACGACGAGCACCTTGCCGCGCAGGCTCACCTCGCCGGTCATGGCGATGTCGTGGCGGATCGGCCGGTCGCTCAGCACCGAGGCGATGACCAGCCCCACGGTGATGCCGGCCGAGGGGCCGTCCTTGGGCACGCCCGCGGCGGGGAAGTGGATGTGGATGTCGTAGTTCGAGAACGCCTCGGCGTCGATCTCGAGCAGGTCGGCGCGCGAGCGCACGTAGGAGTGCGCGGCCTGCACCGATTCCTTCATCACCTCGCCGAGCTGGCCGGTCGTGACCACGCGCCCCGTGCCCGGCATCTTGAGCGCCTCGACCACGAGGATCTCGCCGCCCGCGGCGGTCCAGGCCAGGCCGGCGGCCACGCCGACCTCGTCGCTCTTGCCCACCATCTCGGGCGTGTAGATGCGGTGCCCGAGGTAGCGCTCGAGCCGCTCGGGCGTCACGTCGTGGCGGCGGCGGTCGCCGGTGGCGCGCGCGCGCGCCACCTTGCGGCACACGGTGGCGATCTGGCGCGCCAGGCCGCGCACGCCCGCTTCGAGCGTGTAGTGGCGCACCATGGCGCGCAGCGTCTCCTCGGGGAGCCTGAGGTCGCGCGCGCCGAGCCCGTGCTCCGCGAGCTGCCGCGGCACCAGGAAGCGCTTCGCGATCTCGAGCTTCTCGTCCTCACCGTAGCCCGGCACCTCGATGACCTCGATGCGCTCCTGCAGGGGATCGGGGAGCATGTCCGGGCTGGTGGCGCACAGCAGCAGCACCGCGTGCGAGAGGTCGATCGAGATGCTCAGGTAGTGGTCGGTGAACTGGGAGCTGCTCTCGGTGTCGAGCAGCTCGAGCAGCGCCTCCAGCACGCCGAGCCCGCCTTCGCCGACCAGCCGGTCCACGCCATCAATCATGATGACCGGGTTGCACACCCCGGCGTCGCGCAGCGCGCGCACGAGCTTGCCGGGCTGGGCGCCCGGCAGCGTGCGCGGCACGCCGCGCAGCTCGCCCACGTCGCTGGTGCCCGAGACGTTGATGCGCACGAACGGGCGGCCGAGCGCGTGCGCGACCGCGGCGCACAGCGACGACTTGCCGGTGCCCGGCGGGCCGACCAGGCACAGCGCGGGCCCGGGCAGGTCGGCCTTGAGCCGGCGCACCGCGAGGTACTCGACGATGCGCTCTTTCGCCTTCACCAGGCCGAGGTGCTCGCGCTCGAGCGTGGCTTCGACGGCCTTGAGATCCGCGTCCTCGGGCGCGCTCTGGTCCCACGGCATGGACCACAGCCATTGCAAGTACCCGCGCACCTGCCCGGCCTCGGGAGAGCCGGGCGGCAGGCGGCGCAGGCGGTCCATCTCGCGCTGCGCCTGGCGCGCGATCTCGGCCGGGAGGTTCCTCACGGCCACGGGCCGCGCGGCGGCCGGGCCCTCGACGCCTGGGCGCTCGATCGCCGGGGCCGCGGCGGCGCGCATGCTGCGGCCATTCCTCCTCGACGCCACGGGCTGTGACCGCGGGGCTCGGGCCATGGGTTCTCCTGTGCTGGGTCTTGCGCCTCGGGCGGCGGCTCGGGAGCCTGGGGACGGAGCGGCC
>CAYHRW010000138.1:4722-7526 GCA_964359105.1 uncultured bacterium | reverse complement strand
GTAGCGCACCCGGACCTCGTAGCGCTCCGGCACGTGATCGACGAGCCGCGCGATGAACTCCAGCGCGGAGAGCCGATGGATGCCGGCGTAGGGGCCCTCGCTCCGGTCGGAGACCCGCTCGACCTCGGCGCGATGGGCGTCGTAGCGCAGCCGCGACTCGGCCACCGGCGTGCGGGCGCCGTAGCGCGCCCTCGAGCCAGCCCCGGCGCACGAACCACGCGAGCACCGCGCGCCGCCACGCCTCCTCCAGCGCCGCCGGGTCGTGCGGCGGCAGCGCCACGAAGCTGCCGTCGCGCCGGAACGCGCCGGCTCGTTGGCCCGAAGGCGCACGCGCGCGGCGCGCTTCTCGACGCGTCCCCACGCTCAGAACCGGTCGCCCAGCATCACGTCCACGCGGGTCCGGCCGCGGTGCCCGACGCCCCAGTCCAGGCGCACCGGGCCGAACGGCGTGGTCAGCTCCGCGCCGAGGCCCGCCCCGGGCTGGAGCCGCGGGCCGATGTCGCGTGCGCTCACCGCCTCCTCGACCGTGCCGAGCTGGCCCGCGGCCGAAACCGTGAGCGCCGACCCCAGCGAGTGGAGCAGCCGCAGCTCGCCCGCCGCGAGGCGCCGGCCCAGCCACTCCTGGTGATGGAGGCCCGCGAGCGAGAGCGGGCCGCCGAGTCCGACCAGGGCGTCCATCGGGACCTCGCCGTCAACGCCCGCGGCGCGCAGCGACGGCCGGACCATGAACCCGCGCAGACCCCAGGCCGCCTCCAGCAGGACGCTCAGCCGGGAGTAGCCGCGCTCGCCAGGCATCCACTCCGCCTCGAACAGCCGGCGCACCGCGCCCGGGCCTTCCGCGCGGAACATCACGATCCCGGCGTTCCAGCGGCCGCGGGCCTCGGAGATGCTCGTGACGCCGAACGCGAGCTGGGCCACCTGTCGGGTCGGCAGGTCGAACTGCGCTCCCACGAACGCTTCACGGCGGAGGGTGAGTGGCAGGCCGCTCAGGCGGCCGCCGGCGAAGAGCCTCGTCTCGGTCTCGCGATATCCGGCGCGCAGGAACGGCCCGGAACCGCCGCGCCCGAGCGCGTGCGGCTCGAGGTTCGCGTGGACCGCCCTCCCGTAGCGGCGGTGGATCCCCGCGACCTCGAACAGCGCGATGGGCGGCATCAGCGGGGCGCGCAGCGCGAGCCTCGCGTAGAACCGCTCGCCGTCGTCCCGGCCGTAGGCGGCGGCGAGCGCCAGCTCGCGCCGCAGCTGCTCGCGCACGTCGAAGCGGAGCGCGGTGGAGTCGCCGTGCGGATCGAGGCTCGGCCAGGCGCTCTCGAACAGGGACGAGCGGAAGAGCCGGGTGAGCGCCGGACGGAGTCCCTCGGGCCGGAACGGTCCCTGCGGCAGGCGGCCGAGCGCGGCGCGCGCCGCGGCGGGCGAATACGAGCGCAGCCCCACCCACTCGATGTGCCCGGCGAGCGGCGGCAGCGGCACGAGGCGCGTGCCCGCCGGAGCCGGAACGCGCGGCAGCCCGACCGAGTCCGCCCAGGCGCGGATGGCCGCGGCCGACCCGCGGTAGCCGAGCGCCGCGAGCGAGTCGCGGGCGGTGTAGTCGGCGCTGCTGTAACCCGACATCGGGAGCCGGATCAACAGATCCGCGGCCGACGGCGTGCCGCCCGGCTTGCGCTGGAGCAGGAGTCGGACGAGGTAGATCGCGACCGAGGGCGCGTTGGCCAGCGAGTCGAGGCCCTTGAGCTCCGCGGCGACGTCCACTGCGACGACGCGCCCGGCTCCGGCCTCGCGGGCGACCGAGATCGGCAGGTTGTCCGCGAGCCCGCCGTCCACCAGCAGCCGCTGCCCGTCGCGCACCGGCGCGAAAAGCAGCGGGATGCCCATGCTGGCGCGCACCGCCCGCGCCAGCGGTCCACGCTCGAGCACCACGCGGCTGGTCGTCGCGGCGTCGGTCGCCACGGCGCGGAAGCGGATCGGCAGGCCGTCGAAACTCCCGCTCGCCGCGGTGCCGTCGATCAGCAGGCTCGAGAGCAGGTAGTTGAGCTCCGCGTCGTTGAGCGGCGCGGACGGCAGCATCAGGCCGCTCCGCCCGACCCCGAGCTGGAGCAGCGGGCGCGGCGCGACGTTGCCGCGCCAGGCGAACGCGTCGGTCCTCGGGAAGAACAGTTGCGCCCAGTCCACGCTGCGGATCACCCGGGCGATCTCCGCGCTCGAATAGCCGCAGGCGTAGAGCGAGCCGATGATCGCCCCCATGCTGGTCCCGACCACGATGTCGGGGCGGAGGTGCTGCTCCTCGAGCGCGCGCAGCACGCCGACGTGGGCCAGGCCGCGGGCGCCTCCGCCCGAGAGCACGAGGCCCCATCGCACCGGATCGCCCGGCGCGCCGGGATCGGCCGCCGCGGCCGGGCCCGCGGCGACCGCCAGCAGGAGCCCCGTCGCGATCGTTTTCACACGGGCGAAGGCGGGGATCGGCGACCTCCAGTCTGGCTCGACGGCGGGTGGGAGTCCCGGCGCAGGATAGCAGAAGGCGCGTGGAGCGGGCCGCTCGCCCGGCCCGGGCGCCGCCCGCGAACGAAAAGGCCCCGGGGAGAAACCCCGGGGCCCCTTCGCCTGGCAGGCGGCTACTTCAGGCTCCTCTCGACTTTCCGTGTGACCGGCGGGGCGTTCACAGCACGATCCTCGCCCACGGGTTATGAGGCAGGCCGCAGCGCTGCAGGATCTTGAGCTTGAAGTACTCCGGATCGCGGTAACCGCGAGCCTGCCGGCGCAGCTGCTCCTTGAGCAGATAGGCCTGGTAGAGCGGCTGGTTCTGCTCCATC
>CAYHRW010000138.1:0-4622 GCA_964359105.1 uncultured bacterium | reverse complement strand
GCGCAGCTGCTCCTTGAGCAGATAGGCCTGGTAGAGCGGCTGGTTCTGCTCCATCAGCCGGGTGAGCAGCAGCTTGTCCCGGTGCTCGAGTCCTTCGCGCGCCGAGAGCAACAGCCACTTCTTCACCTTGAACGTGCGTCCCAGTGCGTCGCGCGGCGCGCCCGAGAACAGGCGCCGCCGGATCTGGTTCAGGGCCTCGTCCACCCACTGCACGATGTGGAAGCGGTCGAGAATGTGGACCGC
This sequence comes from uncultured bacterium, assembly GCA_964359105.1. Classification (GTDB taxonomy): domain Bacteria; phylum Eisenbacteria; class RBG-16-71-46; order RBG-16-71-46; family RBG-16-71-46; genus JACRPT01. The sequence goes on along the minus strand of CAYHRW010000138.1, from coordinate 4,379 downwards.
CTGTGGCAACCGGGCGGCGAGGATCGCCTGGTAACCCAGATCGCTGACGGCGCCCTGAATCCGCCGCCGCCCCTTCGCGCGCAGCGCCCGCAGGAACGGCAGCAGCCCCTTGCGACCCTTGCCGTCGCCGATCGCGAACGGCAGCCGCTCCACCCGGGTGCCGCCGCAGCAGGCAATCCGCACCGGCCGCACCTCGAGGCAGATCTCGTGATCGCCGATCGAGCAGCCCCGCAGCCGGATCGGCTCCACCCTCGGCGAACAGGCCCGCCTCGTGGCGCCGCCCGCAGTCCGGGCACTCATGCTGACCCGCGCGCCGCTCGACCCGCACGATCTTCACCCGCCCCCGCCTGGGGTGCTGCACCCGCTCCACCGCCACCACATCGAACCCTTGCAATCCGAGGTACGCCGCGACAGAATCGCCGCGCTCCTTACGGATGAACCAGGGCACCTCAGTTCGTCAACTCACGCTCCGGCTCCACGGAAAGTCGAGAGGAGCCTCAAAAGGCTGTCCCGGTATTCGAGCAATGGGGCATGAAAGGGCCCCCGCAAGCAGAGTTCCCTGGCCGAGCGTGTGGTGTGATGGAGTTTGGGAACACGGAGGGATGTAGGAATTGGCGACCCAGGTGGAGTTCGAGACACCGGTTGCGAGGCTGGAGACCACGGCGGTCGAGAGCTGCCCACTCTGTGACGGCTCCCGGAGCACGCTGTTCCAGCGCCTCAAGCTGACGCATGAAGGTATTGAAAAGTCCTTCGAGCTGCGAAAATGCCTGAGCTGCGAGCTGGTGTTCGTCAATCCCCGGCTCAGCGACGCCACCCTGGCGAAGCTCTACGACGAGGAGTTCTACTTTTCGACCGGGTGGCCGTACGGTGCCCTCGCCTCACAGGTCGCCGAGATGATCCAGGCCATGCGCCGGCGCCGGGTGGAGCGCCACGTTCGGGCGGGAAGCCTGCTCGACATTGGCTCCGGTGACGGCCGCTTCGTCCATCACATGGCCCATCACGGCTGGCAGGCGACCGGGATCGACTTCTCGGCTGCCGCCCAGGTCTTCGCCAGTCGAAACGGCAACGGCAATGGCAACGGCAACGGCAACAGGAACGGCAACGGTGGCCGTTTCCTGCACGGGTCCCTGGACGACCACGACTTCCCGCCGGGGAGTCTCGATCTCGTCACCTTGTGGCAGGTGCTCGAACACATCGGCGAGCCGCGCCCACTGCTCCGGCGTTGTCACGAGATGCTCCGGTCCGGAGGGCTGCTGGTCGCTTCGGTGCCCAACATCGACGGGCTCTCTTCACGTCTGGCCGGGGAGCGCTGGTGGGGCCTGGATGTGCCTCGACACTTGCTGCACTACGCGCCCCGCACCTTGCGCGGCGGCCTCGAACAGGCGGGCTTCCGGGTGATGCACGTCAATCACTTCTCGTTCCAATACGACCCCTACGGGCTGCTTCACAGCTCGCTGGACTGGGTGTTCACCCGTCGCCACTTCCTCTCCGACTTCGCCAAACGGAACGTGCCCCGCGACCTGCCGCGCGTGGAGTACGCTTACAACCTGGCGGCGTTGATGGTCCTCGGTCCGATGCTGGCGCCCCTGTGCGTGCTGGCCACCACCACCGGCTCGTGCCTCGGGCGTGGCGGGTTCATCGAGGTGTTCGCTCGACGCGAGTGACGCCGGCGGGTTCCGGAAGGCGTCGGGCCCACACGAACACTCCAAACCCCGAGACCAGGGCGGCACACAGGAGCAGCGCGGGTTGCGCGCCGAGCGCACGGGTGATTCCGCCGGCCAGGCCCACGCCCACCAGCAGCACCGAGCGCATGAGGAAATCGCGGGCGCTGAAGACGCGACCGCGCAGACCCGGCGCGGTGGCCTCCTGCAGCAGGGTTTCGGTGACCATGAGCGCGGGTGCCGCCGCCAGTCCGATGAGGAATGCCGCGATCGCGAGCATCACAAACCGGGTCGACAGCGCGAACATCAACAACCCGGCGCCCGCCAGCAACAGGGTGCACGCGAGCACTCGGGGCCGCGACAGGTTCCGGCCCCGGGTGTTGAGCCACCCGGCACTCGAGGCGCTGCCGATGCCCATCACCGCCAGGAGCACGCCCAGGCGTCCCATGCCCGGCGCGCTGGCGACGCGCTGGATGTGAAGATTGCCCGCCACGTGCAGGAAGCCGCCGCCGAGCCACACCGCGCCGAGCGTGGTCAGGGCGAGGCCGACGGGAGCGCTCGCACGCACCGCCTTCCATCCCTTGCGCACCTCCTGCAGGTAGCCGCTCAAAGTGGGGGCGACCAGGCGCGCGGCGCGCGGGCGAGCCGGGTAGCGGATCGACCACAGCGCGACGACCGAGACCAGGTAGGTGGCACCATTGAGGTAGAACGCCCAGGTCCAGCCCCAGCGGTCGATCATCCAGCCGCCTGCGAGCGAACCCACCGCGGCGGCCGCGATCCCAGCGGTGGACAGCCAGGTGTTGGCGGCCAGCAACTGCGACGAGGGAACGATCTCGGGCGTGATCGCGCTCTTGGCCGGCAGGAAGAAAACCCCGCTCGTGAACAGCAGGAACAGCAGCACGAACATCGGGAACACCTGCCCGCTCACGAGGTAGGAGACCGGGATCAGCACCACGAGGCCGGCACGCAGCAGGTCGGACACCACGACCACCCGCTTGAGGTTCCAGCGGTCGACCCAGGTCCCCGCGAACGGAGCGAACAGCAGCACCGGCGCCAGCATCACGTTCGCCAGTACCGAAAGCAGCCACGAGGACCCCGGATCCCGGAAGCCGTGCGTGTGCTGGGAGAGCAGGCCGACCAGCGCGATGTAGGTGACGCGTTCCCCCAGCAGGGAGACGAGCTGACCCCACCACAGAGCCGCGAAGTTCCGCTGGCGGAATAGAGGTGGAGACGGGGGGGGTGAGGACATCGGCCTGGGTTTCCTCTGTGAATGGCCCCGAGATGAAGGTGAGGCGCGGGGTGCCGTGGGTCGTTTGGGAACTCGCGGCCCTCAGTCTCTCCGGGCGTCGTCGAGGACACGATACTCGCTCCGTGGACGCCGTGCCGAAGAGGCCCATGATCCTCGCGCCGGTAAGTACACGGCCGGCGACGACGCGGTGCTGGCGTGGGCGGCGTTGTGCGCGCTGGCGCGACGGCCGCGCGATGCCGGCGCAGAATCCCGTCTGCTCGGGCGCCTCAACGCCTTCCACTACTGGCCCCGCCACTACACGCTGAAGGTTCTCGAAGCCTGGAACCCCGATGACGCGACTCTGGCCGCGCGGGTGCTGCTGCGACTCGACTCCTCGTGGGCCTCGGCCGAAACCGCGGCCCAGTTCCAGCAGAGCCCTGGCGCCCTCGACCGAGGAGATGAGGGTCGGCACGATTACCATGGTGCGTGCGGATTCCGGGACGCCGCCGGGCAGATCGAGCCGCGGCAGCGGCAAAGGCCTGGCGATCCGGTGAACGACGCGATGCATGAACGCCACCGCGAACTCGCTGGCCGGTTTCTTGACGCGCAGCAGGCGGCCGAGAAGGCTCCTGGCTCTCGCCCGCGAGGTTCATGAGGCCGTGCTCGAGCGCCTGCCCGAGGAAGTGCGTCCGTAGGCGCCGCCCTCGAGTGCGGCCGCGTGAGCATCCCGCGCTACCGCATCGAGCCGCCTGCCTCGCCCGCAGCGCTCCCGCGCCGGCTCGGGGCGAGCGCGACCTCCCGGCACCGCTGGACGCCCCTGCGGCCCCCCGGTGTAGCATGTCCCCCATGCGGATCCGGTGGCTGATCCTGATCCTGGTCCTGCTCGCCGCGGGCGTCGTGTGGGCGTGGAGCTCCGGCCGCGTCGCGCGGCTCACGCTCGCCTTCCAGATCCTGGACGAGCTGCGCCGGCCCGGGCCCGAGTCCTGGCTGCGGCGCGCGACGCCGGCGCCGAGCCGCAGCGCGGTCACGCTCGAAGGCGCGAACCTCAGGCTCGCCGCCGATCTCTACCGGCCGGCGCGGGGCGCCGGCCGCGTGCCGGTGATCCTGGTGCCGGGACTGGTCGAAGCGGGCAAGGACGACCCCCGCGTGCCCCCGTTCGCCGAGCTGCTCGCGCGCGCCGGGTTCCCGGTCGTGGTCCCGAACCTCCCGTCCTTCCGCACCCTGCGCGCGCATCCCGACAACGTCCGGGACCTGGCCGCGGCGCTCGACGCGGTGACCGCGCGGCCCGACCTGGCGCCGCTTGGGCGGGCCGGCCTCTTCGGCATCTCGTACGCCGGGAGCATCGCTCTGCTGGTGGCCCTCGATCCGACCCGTGCCGCGCGCGTGCCGTTCGTGGCCGCCGTCGGCGCGTACGCCGACCTCGACACCGCGTTGCGCTTCCTCGCCACCGGACGCACGTTCCATCGCGGCCGCCTGCGCATGGTGAAGCC
>CAYHRW010000137.1:4657-7541 GCA_964359105.1 uncultured bacterium | reverse complement strand
CCGCATAATGCCGCGCATGATTCCCCATCCCCGACTCGCCCGCGGCATCATCGCGGCGATCGCGGTCGCCTGTCTCGCCGCGGGCGCGTCCGCGCCCCCGTGCGCCGCGCAGACCGCGGCGCCCGCGGATTCGTTCCTCCGTCAGTACGCCGCCACCTATCGCTTCCGCCTCGGACGCCCGACCTCGATCCAGGTCACCCCCGCCGGCGACGCGGTGCTGTTCCTGCGCTCGGGGCCGCGCTCGTTCATCCAGGACCTCTACAGCTTCGATCCGGCGACCGGGCGCGAGCGCGTGCTGCTCACCACGGAGCGGATCCTCAGGGGCGCCGAGGAGAAGCTGAGCGCCGGGGAGAAGGCGCGCCGAGAGCGCATGCGGCTCGCCGCGCGCGGCATCGCGTCGTACCAGCTTTCGCAGGACGGCACGCGCCTGCTGGTGCCGCTCGCGGGCCGGCTGTTCGTGATCGAGCGCGCGAGCGACGCGGTCACCGAGCTGGAAGCCGCGGTGGGCGCGCTCGACCCGCGCTTCTCGCCCGACGCCCGCCAGGTGGCCTACGTGCGCGACGGTGACCTGTACGTGACCGACGTCGCGACCGGCGCCGAGCGCCGCCTCACCACGCGCGAGAACGCTGACGTTTCCTGCGGCGAGGCCGAATTCGTGGCGCAGGAGGAGATGGGCCGCTTCCGGGGCTTCTGGTGGTCGCCCGACGGGCGCACGCTGGCCTGCCAGCGCACCGACGTGTCGGGCGTCGAGAAGTTCCACATCGCCGACCCGGTGCACCCCGAGCGCGCGCCTGCCAGCTGGGCCTACCCGCGTCCGGGCAGGGCGAACGCCGAGGTGCGGCTGCTGCTGATTCCGGCGGCGGGCGGGTCCGCGACGGAGGTGCGCTGGGACCGCGCGCGCTACCCGTACCTCGCCACGGTCGTGTGGGAGGAACGCGCGCCGCTCACGCTGCTGGTGCAGAACCGCGAGCAGACCGAGGAAGTGCTGCTGGCGGCGGACGAGGCGAGCGGCGCGACGCGGCCGCTGCTCACCGAGACGGACGACGCGTGGCTCAACCTCGACCAGGAGATGCCGCGCTGGCTCGAGGACGGCAGCGCGTTCCTGTGGACCAGCGAGCGCGAGGGCGAGTGGAAGCTCGAGCTGCGCGCGCGCGACGGGCGGCTGCTGCGCGCACTCACGCCCACCGGTTTCGGGTACCGGGGACTCGCGCACCTGGACGCGCCGCGCGGGGTGGCGTGGGTGCGGGCGAGCGCGGACCCGACCGAGACGCACGTCTGGCGCCTGCGGCTCGATCCGCGGCGCGGGAGGCCCGAGCGCGCGACCCGCGAGCGCGGGCTCCACGGCGCGGTGTTCTCGAAGGGGCACGAGCTGTGGGTGCACACCCTCGACGGGCTCGCCGGCGAGCGCCGCCAGACCGTGACGCGCCGCGACGGGCGCGCGCTCGGCGAGCTGCGCTCGGTGGCCGAGTCGCCGCCCGCGCCGCCGAACGTCGAGCTCACCACGGTCGGCGATTCGCTCGTGTTCCACGCCGCGATCGTGCGCCCGCGCGACTTCGACGCGGGCCGTCGCTACCCGGTGCTGGTCAAGGTCTACGGCGGCCCGCACGCGCAGATGGCGCTGGCCGCGCGCGGGAGGTACGTCCTCGACCAGTGGTACGCGGACCGCGGCTTCGTGGTGGTGATGCTCAACGGGCGCGGCACGCCCGGGCGCGGCCGCGCGTGGGAGCGCGCGCTCCGCGGCAGCTTCATCGCCGTGCCGCTCGCCGACCAGGTGGCGGGGCTCCGGGCGCTGGGCGCGAAGTACCCCGAGCTCGACCTCGAGCGCGCCGGCATCTTCGGCTGGTCGTACGGCGGCTACGCGACGGCGATGGCTGTGTTGCGCCGGCCCGATGTCTTCAGGGCGGGCGTGGCGGGCGCGCCGGTCACCGACTGGCACGACTACGACACCCACTACACCGAGCGCTACATCGGCCTGCCCGACGCGCACCCCGAGGCCTACGAGGAGAGCTCGGTGCTGGCGAGCGCGAAGGACCTGGCGCGGCCGCTGCTCGTCATCCACGGCACCGACGACGACAACGTCTACTTCATGCACGGGATCAAGCTGTGCGACGCGCTCTATCGCGCCGGCCGGCCGTTCGAGTTCCTGCCGCTCACCGGCTTCACGCACATGGTTGCCGACCCGCTGGTGACCGAGCGGCTCGAGTCGCGCATCGCCGACTTCTTCGTTCTCCATCTGGGAGGGCCGCGGTAGGCTCGAGAGGGGACTCCGGGAGATCGGCATGGACCGCGACGCGCAGGATCCCGGTGCGGTCGCCGGAGGACGTCTGGACGTTCACGCAGCGCAACGTGCCGCTGTGGGACATCCTCGAGTTCTTCCCGCCCGACGCGGTGGGCCCGCGCGGGCCCGGCGACGCGCTGGTGTTCGAGAAGCTGGGTGAGCGCCGCTACCGGCTCTCGCTCGAGAGGGATGCGAAGGCCGCGCCCTGAGCGCGCTGACGTCCACGCACAGGAGACCACATGGCGAAGATCGAAGGCGTCGGCGCGGTGATCCTCCATGCCGCGGACCCCGCAGCGCTGGCGAAGTGGTACGAGGAGCGGCTCGGCATCGAGACCGAGTTCAGCGAGAACGAGGGCTGCTTCTACGGGCAGGTGGGTGACGCGCCGGAGCAGGAGGCCGTGCTGTTCGGCATCCTGCCGGCGAAGGGGCCGCTCGCCCCGGGGACGCACGCGGTCATGATCAACTACCGCGTGGACGACCTGGACGGCTTCATCGCCGGGCTCGAGCAACGGGGCGTCGCGGTGAAGCGGCTGGCGGACGAGAGCTTCGGCCGCTTCGCGCACATCCACGACCCGGAGGGCAATCCGATCGAGATCTGGGAGCCGC
>CAYHRW010000137.1:0-4557 GCA_964359105.1 uncultured bacterium | reverse complement strand
GGATGAGGGTGGCGTCCACGCCCTTCGCCTTCTTGATCTCAGCCGCCAGACTGGCGGCTCGGGGCAGATAGCCTCACTGATCGCAATAGGTGATCTCGACCTTGCTCACGAGGCTCCTCCGATGGGGAACGCGCCGAGCGACCGCTCCGGAATATAGCGCCGCACCCACGCCGTCCCAAACGCGGGGCGTGCGGGTGCGGCGGCGGGCGCCGCGGGTTTCCGTCGGCGCATCCGACGGTCTAAGATGCGCTCCCGCCGGAACCGATTCGCGGGCCGGACGCCCGCCGGCTGCTCACCGATCACGGAAGACCCATGCCGCAGAGGATCGCGACCATCGAAGAACGGCTCCGCAAGGCGCTCGGCGACGGGCTGCTGGCGCAGGAGCCCCTGAGGCTGCACACCACCTTCCGCATCGGCGGCCCCGCCGACTTCTTCTTCCCCGCGCGCACGCCCGACCAGCTGGTGACCGCCCTGCGCGCCGCGCACGCGGCCGGTGTCCCGGTCTTCCTGCTGGGGGGCGGCAGCAACCTGCTGGTCTCGGACGCGGGCTTCCGCGGCCTCGTCATCCGCAACGCCTGCGACGCGGTCGAGTTCGAAGGCACGGTGGCCCACGTCGGCTGCGGCGCGGACTTCCTCGACTTCATCTACCAGTGCCGAGACCGCGGCCTCGCCGGGCTCGAGTTCGCGGCCGGCATCCCGGGCTCGATGGGCGGCGCGCTCTTCGGCAACGCCGGCTGCTACGGCCAGGACATCGGCTCGTTCACCATCGAGTGCACGCACGCCACGCCCGACGGCGCCGTGGTCGAGACCAGGCCCGCGGCGTGGTACGCGTTCGCCTATCGCGACTCGCGCCTCAAGCGTGACCCCCGCGTGCTGCTCTCGTGCCTGCTCCAGCTCCGCCGGGGCGACCCGGTCGAGAGCCGGAAGGAGATCGAAGAGAAGCTCGAGCTGCGCCGCGTCAAGCACCCGCAGTGGCGGATCGAGCCCACCGCGGGCTCCTACTTCAAGAACCTGCCGCCCGAGTGGCAGATGCCGGACGCGAAGCACTCGCCCGGGACGCACCGCGTGCCGGCCGGCCAGCTGCTCGACGCGTGCGGCTGCCGGGGGCTCCGCGTGGGCGACGCGATGGTGTTCGCGAAGCACGCGAACATCATCGTGAACGCGGGCCACGCCACGGCGCGCGAGGTGCTCCAGCTCGCCGAGACCATGAAGGCGCGCGTGCGCGAGAAGTTCGGCGTCGAGCTCGAGGAGGAGGTCATGTTCCTGGGGGAGAGGCCGGCGCCGGGAGACGTGAGCCCGTAGCGCAGGGGGCGCCGCGGCCGATCGTGTTGCAACACATTTCACGCTGGCGCATCCTGACGGCCCTATGGGAGAGGCCCTCAAGCGTCGGCTCCAGCAGACCCGGTTCGAGCACCCGGTCCAGGAGGCGCTGCTCAACCTGCTGGTCGCGGCCGGCCACGTGCGCGAGCGCATGGACCGCCTGTACTCCGGGCACGACATCACGCCCGGCCAGTACAACGTGCTGCGCATCCTCAAGGGCGCGCACCCGCGCGGCTACGCGCGCTGCGAGATCGCGCGGCGCATGATCGAGCGCGCCCCCGACCTCACCCGCATGATCGACCGGCTCCAGAAGCGCGGCCTGGTCGAGCGCGGACGCTCCGACGGGGACCGGCGCCAGTCCATCACGCGCATCACCCGCAAGGGCATGGAGCTGGTGGACGCGCTGCGTCCGACGGTCGCAGCCCTGCACCGCGAGCTGAGCGTGCGCCTCACCCGGCGCGAGAGCGCCGAGCTGTCGCGGCTGCTCGAGAAGGTCTACGGCGAGGACTGAGCGGAGGGCGCGGGACGGTCTGGTCGGACCCGCCGCTCGGGCGATCAGCCCCCGATCGCGCTCATGCCGCGCGCGGGCTGGACGAACCCCGGGTTGTTGATGAGGTGTCCCGGCTCCTTGCGCCACACCGCGGCCCGGAGCAGGCCGGCGATCTCGTCGTCGGTGGCCCCGCCGCGTAGCGCCTTGCGGAAGTCGACCTCGCGGAGCGCGAACAGGCAGGTGCGGATCTGGCCGTCGGCGGTGAGCCGGATGCGGTCGCAGTGCCCGCAGAACGGCCGCGTCACCGAGGCGATCACGCCGACCCGCCCGCGGCCGTCCCGGTAGCGGTGGAGCGACGCGGGCGCGCTCGGGTCCTCGACGCGCGCCGGCTCGAGCGGGAACGCCGCGTCAAGGCGCGCCAGGATCTCGGCGGCGGGCACCAGCTTCTCGCGCGACCAGGCGTGCTGGAAGTCCAGCGGCATCCACTCGATGAAGCGCAACTCGTAGCCCTCGTCGCGCGCCCAGCGCGCGAGCGGCACCACCTCGTCCTGGTTGAAGCCGCGCATGAGCACGGCGTTCACCTTGATGGGCCGGAAGCCCACGCGGCGCGCGGCCTCGAGCCCGGCGATCACCTCGTGGAAGCGGTCGCGGCGCGCGATCTGGTGGAAGCGCTTCGGGTCGAGCGTGTCGAGGCTGACGTTGACGCGCGCGAGCCCGGCGTCGCGCAGCGCGTCGGCCATGGCCGCGAGCTTGAGCCCGTTCGTGGTGATCGAGAGGTCGAGGCCGGGCCCGAGCCCCGCGAGCATGCGCACCAGCTTCGGGAGATCGGCGCGCACGGTGGGCTCGCCGCCGGTGAGCCGGATGCCGGTGACGCCGAGCGCGAGGCACACCCGCGCGAAGCGCGTCAGCTCCTCGAAGGTGAGCAGCTCCTCCTTCGGCAGCCAGGGCATGCCCTCGGCGGGCATGCAGTAGACGCAGCGCAGGTTGCATCGGTCCGTGACCGAGATGCGCAGGTCGCGGACCACGCGTCCCTGGGTGTCACGGAGCGTTCCGGTCAGGGGCACGGGATCCTCCTGGGGCCGCAGCATAAGAGGCCGGGGACCGGGCCGACAAGCGCGCCCGGGCGTCCGGCCGCGGCGCTCGCTGCCTTTCGACTCGCGGACGGCACGGACGTCGTATGGTACTTGACCGTTCGGCGACGTTCGTCCCTGGACTTCGGGGTAGGCTCATGAAGGACCGCATCCTGGTCGTGCGCGGAGACATCACCACGCAGCCCGTGGACGCCATCGTGAACGCGGCGAACTCGTCGCTGCTCGGCGGGGGCGGGGTGGACGGCGCCATCCACCGCGTGGCCGGGCCCGAGCTGCGGGCGGCGTGCGCGCGGCTGGGCGGCTGCCCGACCGGCGAGGCGCGCATCACGCCGGGCTTCCGCCTGCCCGCGCGCTGGGTGATTCACACGGTGGGCCCGGTGTGGCACGGCGGCAGGAGCAACGAGGAGACGATGCTCGCGAGGTGCTACCGCAACAGCCTGGAGCTGGCCGCCCGCAACGGCGTGAAGACGCTGGCCTTCCCGAGCATCAGCACCGGCGTCTACGGATTCCCCGCCGACCTCGCCGCGCCCGTCGCGGTGCGCGAGGTCGCGAAGGGGATCCAGCGCTTCGGCTTCGAGAGCGTGCGCCTGGTGTGCCTGCAGCCGCTGGTCTACCAGTGTCACGTGCAGGCGCAGCAGGAGCTGGCGCCGTGAGGCGCGCCGCGGCCCTCGCCCTGGCGGCGGCGCTGGCGTCTGCCGCGCCCGCGCGCGCCCAGCAGCTCGCCGACACCACGTTTGCGCCGCGCGCCGAGCGGCCGGCCTTCACGGAGCGGCACCCGGTGGTGCTCGTGGACGAGGCGCACCACGAGTACCACACCATGGGCGGCCGCTACCGCGCGCTCGCCGGGCTGCTGGCGAGCGACGGCTGCCGCGTGGTGCCGGGCATGCAGCCGTTCTCCCCGGAGCTGCTCCAGAGTTGCCAGGTGCTGGTGGTGGCGGACGCGCTCGGCGCCGCGCGGATGATCGACGGGAATGCCGCGAAGCCCGCGTTCACCGACGCCGAGTGCGACGTGGTCCGGGACTGGGTGAAGGGCGGTGGCGCGCTGCTCCTGATCGCCGACCACGCGCCGTTCGCGGTGGCGATGGAGCCGCTCGCGTTGCGCTTCGGCGTGGACATGAGCAAGGGCTACACCATGGACGACCGCAACGTGGACCCCGAGTCGGGCAACCCCGGCTGCATCCTGTTCACGCGCGAGAAGCGCGGGATCGCGGGCCACCCCATCACGCGCGGGCGCGGTGCCGACGAACGCGTGAGTCGCGTCGCCACGTTCACCGGCCAGTCGCTGAAGGGCCCGCCCGGGAGCGTGAACCTGCTCGCGCTCGCACCCTCGGCGGTGGACCTGCCGCTCACGCCCGGCGGCCAGCGCGCCGGCCCCGTTCGGAAGCCTGCGGGACCGGCGAAGAGCGTGGAAGAGATGCTCGCGCGCGACGCCGTGCCGGCGAAGGGACGCGCGCAGGCGGTGGCGTTCACGTTCGGGCGTGGCCGGGTGGTGGTGGCGGGCGACGCCGCGATGTTCGGCGCCCAGCTCGCCGTCGGCCCGGAGGCGAAGCGCATGAAGAAGGACGTGCTGCGTCTCGGCATGAACCGGTCCGACCTCGACAACCAGAAGCTCGCGCTGAACATCGTCCGCTGGCTGGCCGGCGCGCTCGATTGAGG
>CAYHRW010000136.1:0-7553 GCA_964359105.1 uncultured bacterium | reverse complement strand
CGAGCCTCCCCATCCTCCAGCTCTGGCCGAAGGACGGCGGGCGCTTCCTCACCTTCCCGCTGGTGCTGACCGAGCACCCGATGACGAAGGTGCGCAACCTCGGCATCTACCGCATGCAGGTGTTCGACGCGAAGACCACCGGCATGCACTGGCAGATCGGCAAGGGCGGCGGCTTCCACTTCCACGAGGCCGAGAAGAAGGGCGACGGCCTCGAGGTCGCGGTCGCCGTGGGCGCCGACCCCGCGACCCTGCTCGCGAGCGTCGCGCCCCTGCCCGAAGGCGTGGACGAAATCGCGTTCGCCGGCTTCCTGCGCGGCGCCCCGACGCGGCTCGCGCGCGCGCGCACGCTCGCGATGCGGGTGCCCGCCGACGCCGAGTTCGTGATCGAGGGCTTCGTGCCCGCTTCGGAGCGGCGCGCCGAGGGCCCATTCGGCGACCACTTCGGGCACTACTCGCACGCCGCGCCGTTCCCGGTCTTCCACGTCAAGGCCGTGACCCACCGCGCGCAACCCGTCTTCCAGGCGAGCGTGGTCGGCAAGCCGCCGCAGGAGGACAAGTACATGGGCGAGGCGGTGCAGGAGATGTTCACCGGCGTGCTCAAGGTGATCCATCCCGAGATCCGCGACCTGTGGGCCTACTTCGAGGCCGGCTTCCACAACCTGCTGGTGGTCGCGGTCGAGAACCGCTTCGCGAAGGAGGCGAAGAAGACCGCGCTCGGGCTCCTCGGCACCGGGCAGCTCTCGCTCACCAAGGCCATCGTGCTGGTGGACGCCGACGTCAACCCGCGCGACCGCGCCGCCGTGTTCGGCGCGATCGCGCGGAACTTCGACCCCGAGGAGGACTTCATCCTGCTGCCCGGCGTCCCGCTCGACACGCTCGACTTCACCTCCTACACCATGAACCTCGGCAGCAAGATGGTGCTGGACGCGCAGACGGGCGTGGGCGCCCTGTCCGGCGCTCGCGCCGGCGCCGCGCCGCCCGCCGACCTGCCGGACCCGCGCGCGCTCGATCCCAACGTCACGGCGAGCCGGCTGGCCTGGGGCGGGATGCTGGTGGTGCAGGTCAGGGCCGAGGGCCGCGCCGTGGTCGAGCACCTGGCGCGCCGGCCCGAGTACGCGAGGGTGAAGCTCGTGGTTGCGGTGAGCCAGGACGTGCCCCTCGGCGATGACGAGCTCCTGCTGTGGGGCATCTTCACCCGCTTCGACTGCGCGCGCGACATCGTGCCCGCGCACACCGAGACGCGCGGCGCGTGGCTCTCCTGCCGCGGCCCGCTGGGGATCGACGCGACGTGGAAGAGCGGCTACCCCGAGCCGGTGGTGACGCCGGCGGAGGTGATCGCGAAGGTGGATGCGTGGTGGGGACGGGGATGACTTGCCTTGCGGGCAGCGGCAACGCCATCAAGCTATTCGTTGTTGCAGCTGTAGCAAAGTGTGGAGTTGTGCGGGTTCCGAAAAGTCTGACCCCACCTTTTCCGTAAAATCTGGTCCCCTGAGGGGCTCCGACAACCTGCCGTCCCGAACGACTGCGGAGGACCCGCGGTGTCGGCGGCGGCGCAGCCGCGGGACGGAACTACGAGCCGGGCTGCTGCGCTCTCTCGGCCACGATGGGCTCGCCGGACGACGGGCCCGCCACCTTCGCCCCGACGCGGAACACCGGGAGCGTGATGGGCGGGAGGCCCATGCGCGTCACGACGTCTTGGATGTACTCACGCCAGTAGGGCCAGGCGTTGTAGACACCGTTCACCGCCGCGAACTCGGCGAGCAGCTTCGCGCCTGCCTTGAAATCGGGCCGCAGGGAATAGGTCAACTCGAATGTCGCTTCGACTCGCACGGCCGGCTTCGAGGCTGCGGAGGCAACGCGCTGGAGGTTCATCTGAATCCCGGCGCGCACGATGAACCGGTTCCCGCCCGACTTCTTCGCCCGCGCGTTCCATTCGATGCTGAGCTCCCCCGGGCCCACCTCGCCGGGCGACCGCACGGTGGCGAATGCAGAGGACTCGATCAGGCGCACACCCTCGAGTTCGACCGCCGCGATGAGCGCCTTGAGTTCCTTGCCGCTTGACTTGGCGCTCACGCAGCACCCGTGGGCTCTTGGGAGCCTTCTTCGCTGCGAGTCCCGGAATGAACTTGGATGGCCCAGGTCGATGCATCCGGGGCTCTGGAGGCCGAGAGCCATTCTTGCAAGAGCCCGAGCGTCATCCGCAGGCGACGGGCGTCCTCGCCGTAGCGCTGGCCGATCGGGCGCGCCTCAATCGAGAGCGCATGGCCGAGAGCATCGAACACATCCGCGATGGTCCTGAGCGTGAGGTTGCGGTCGCCGGCGAGAATCTGCGAGACGAATCCCTTGCTCTTTCCCAGCCGGCGCGCGAGGTCGGCGCGACTGACGCCCGTCTCCTCGAGCAATTCAGAAATCGCCTCGGTGATGGCCAGGATGAGCTCCTCTTGGCGCAGCAGCCGGCGCCGCTGCACCGAGGAGGACTCGAACTCCTCATAGGTGGAGGAAGGCTTGCGGGTGGTCATGTCAGTCCCCATTCGTCGTGCTCGGAGAGGATGCGCGCGGCTGTCTCGAGGTCCCTCGCGCTGTGTCTGTCCTGTTTCTTGATCACTCCGTGTGCCACGATGAACCGGCATCCGGGTCGGAACGCGCCGAGCAGGCGGATCTGGGAGGAGCTCTTGAACTCGAACAAGTGCTGCCCCCGGATTGCGTCGAGCTTCTTGAACTTCTCCGGGTTGGTGATCTTGCCGGCGTCGGCAAGGCGTCGAAAGAGGGCGAGAGCCTTCGCTTGGTCTCCATCGCCGATGGACTCGAAGAACTCGTGGGCCGGCATGCGTCCGCGCTCGTTGAGCGCCCATTCGACCGTTCCCCATGTCCCCCGGACCGCCACTCTATCGGCCACGACTGCCTCGGAGTTTAGCTAAACGTAAACGTCTGTCAATCGACTTCGAGGTTCCGTTGCCTCGTGACCCGGGGAAGCCACGAGCCGGCTTCGAGCGCAGAATCGCAGCTAATCCGTTGGGCTGCAACTAGAAAGTGCCATGACGAGGTCTCAACCAGGCCGGCTGCGGCGGCTCCGTTCCCACCCATCGGGCTCCGGACGGAGCGGCGGTCCCGGCGTCCCGGCCGACGCGGGCCGGGGTGGCTGAAGGGGCTGAGACCGAGGGCCGCGCCGTGGTCGAGCACTTGGCGCGCCGTCCCGAGTACGCAGGGCTCAAGCTCGTGGTCGCCGTGAGCAAGGACGTGCCTCTCGGCGACGACGAGCTGTTGCTGTGGGGCATCTTCACGCGCTTCGACTGCGCCCGCGACATCGTGCCCGCCCACACCGAGTCGCGCGGCGCGTGGCTCGCCTGCCGCGGCCCGCTCGGGATCGACGCGACGTGGAAGAGCGGCTACCCCGCGTCGGTGGCGACGCCGGCGGTGGTGATCGCGAAGGTGGATGCGTGGTGGGGCAGGTAAGAAGCAAGGGGGCACGCCCACGCGCGGCTCGCGCTCGCTGGCGGTCTGGTGCTGGTCTACAATCCCGCGCGCAGCCCCGGCCGGCACGATCTCCACTCCGCCTGCCGCCGCCCACGTGCGCATGATCGAGGAGGGGCACGACCACCCGTGATCGACGGAGGGCAGCGGCGCTCGAGATCGTCGCGGTGACTGCGGCCGTGCGACGCGAGGTGACGGCGAAGGTGGAGGCCTGGTGGGAACGGGACTGAACGCGGCGTGCCGGCGATCGGAGGACGGATGAGCAAGACCCGTGTCGCCATCGTCCAGGCGGAGGTCGCGGCGGACTTGGCCGCGATGCTCGAGCGCACCGCGGCGCTCGCGCGCGCGGCGGCGGCGGGCGGCGCCGGGCTGATCGTGTTCCCGGAGACCTGGATCCCCGGGTACCCCGCGTGGCTCGACGTGTGCCGAGACGCCGCGCTCTGGGACCACGCGCCGGTCAAGCAAGCGTTCGCGCGGATGGCGGAGTCGAGCGTGCGCGTCGCGGGTCCCGAGGGCGAAGCGCTCGCCGCGATCGCGCGCGCGGCGGGCGCCACACTCGTGGTCGGCGTCACGGAGCGGGTCGGGCACGGCCCCGGCCGCGGCACGCTCTACAACACGCTCCTCACCTACGGCCCCGACGGCTCGCTTCTCAACCACCACCGCAAGCTCGTCCCCACCTACACCGAGCGCATGGTGTGGGGGCCGGGCGACGCCGATGGCCTGCGCGCGGTGGACACGCCGGCGGGGCGCGTCGGCGGGCTCGTCTGCTGGGAGCACTGGATGCCGCTCGCGCGCCAGGCGCTCCACCAGTCGGGCGAAGACCTCCACGTGGCGGTCTGGCCCACCGTGCACGAGAAGCACCAGCTCGCGAGCCGGCACTACGCGTTCGAAGGGCGCTGCTTCGTGCTGGCCGCGGGGTCGCTGATGAGCGCCGCGGCGCTTCCACCCGGGCTCGAGCGGCACCCGGATCGGGTTCGGGCGCCGGAGCAGTGGGTGCTGCGCGGCGGCAGCGCCATCATCGGCCCCGACGGCGAGTACGTGGTCGAGCCGATCTTCGAGGAGCCGCAGATCCTCACCGCCGAGCTGGATCTCGGGCGGGTGCGCGAGGAGAGCATGACGCTCGACGTCGCGGGCCACTACCATCGGCCCGACTGCTTCGAGTTCCGCGCGCGCCCTGCCGGGCGCCTGCGGCGCGAACCACCCGGGAGCTGAGCCGCCGCCATGAGAGATCCCGGCCTCATCTGAGGATGCGATAGACTGCCCGAGCTGCCCCCTGGCGGTCGCTGGGGCGGAGGCGCCGCGATGCGCGAAGCGGTGGTCCCGCCGAACGAGCGGCCGGACCGACAGGAGTCAGGCAGGAGAAGGAGTTCCGTCATGCGGGTCGGTGAACTGGTGAAAGCGAAGCGCGAGGACATCCTGCGCGTCGCCGCGAAGCACGGTGCGCGCAACCTGCGCGTGTTCGGCTCGGTCCCGCGGGGCGATGCCGACGAGCAGCGCGACATAGACCTGCTCGTCGAGATGGAGCCCGGACGGAGCCTGCTGGACCATGCCGCCCTGTGGCTGGAGCTGCAGGACCTGCTCGGCTGCAAGGTGGACGTGGTCAGCGAGCGAGGCATCAAGTCGCGCATCCGCGACCGCGTGCTGGCCGAGGCCGTCCCGCTATGAGGGATGAGCGCGAGCGGATCCTCATGGACCGCCACGAGACGATGACCCGCCTCTTCTCCGCCCCCCGCGCCCTCGTCGGCATGCTCCACCTCGGCGCGCTGCCGGGCACGCCATCCGCCGGCGCATCGCTCGAGCGCGTGATCGAGACCGCGGTCGCGGAGGCGCGCGTCTACCGCGAGGCGGGGTTCCACGCGCTCATGATTGAGAACATGCACGACCGGCCGTACCTCAAGGGCGCGGCCGGGCCGGAGATCGTGGCGGCGATGACGGCGGCGGGGCGCGAGGTGCGGCGCGAGGTGCCGCTGCCGCTGGGCGTGCAGATCCTGTCGGCCGCGAACCGCGAGGCGCTGGCGGTGGCGCACGCGTGCGGCGGCTCGTTCGTGCGGGTCGAGGGCTTCATGTTCGCGCACGTCGCGGACGAGGGGCTGATCGAGGCGTGCGCGGGCGAGCTGCTGCGCTACCGGCGCGCGATCGGCGCCGAGCACGTGCGCGTCTTCGCGGACGTGAAGAAGAAGCACTCCTCGCACGCGATCACCGCGGACGTGGACCTGGTCGAGACGGCGCGCGCGGCGGAGTTCTTCCTCGCCGATGGGGTGATCGTCACGGGCACGGTGACGGGCCACGCGGCCGACACTTCCGAAGTGGAGGCGGTCGCGAACGGCGTGACCATCCCCGTGCTGGTCGGCTCGGGGGTGACGCCGGCGAACCTCGCCGCCTACCCGAAGGCGGACGGGTTCATCGTCGGCTCGTCGGTGAAGCAGGGTGGGGTGTGGTCGAACCGGCTCGACCGCGAGCGCGTGCAGGCGATGGCGCGCGCGTTCCGCGAGCTGGAGAGGCGGGGGTGAGCGGCGAGCTCGTCTGCCTCGGCAACCTGATCGTGGACGACATCGTGTTCGCTGACGGCACCACGCGCATGGGTCAGGCGGGCGGCGCGATGCTCTACGCGGCGCTCGGAGCGCGGCTGTGGGACGCGCGCGTCGCGATCGTGGCGCCGCTCGGCGACGACTACCCGCGCGAGACCCTGCGCGCGCTCGAATCACGCGGCGTGGACCTCTCCGGGTTGCGTCCACTCCGCCGCCCGGGCCTGCGCACCTGGCTGCTCTACGAGCCGCGCGCGCGCCGCGTGGTGCACCGGCTGGGCTCGCCGGCGCACGCCGAGGCCTCGCCGCGACCGGAGGACGTCGCGAACCGCTTCGCGGACGCGCGCGCGTTCCACCTCTCGCCCACGCCGCTCGAGAGCCAGCGCCCGCTTGTCGAGTCACTCGCGCAGCGCGCGGGCGCGCTGCTCTCGCTCGACCCGCACGACCCGGTGCGCGAGGACAACCTCGATGCCTGGCGCGAGGTGCTGGCCCTGCTCGACGTGTTCTTCGTGAGCGAGGAGGAGCTGCAGCTGGAGGGAGCGGCGCGCGACCCGCGCGCGGCGCTGGCGCGGCTCGCGGGTGGCAGGCTCAAGCTCGTGCTCCTCAAGCGTGGCGCCGGCGGCGGGTTGCTGTTCGATGCGCGTGCGAACGAGTTCATCGAGTGGCCGGCGCGCGCGCGCGACGTCGTGGACCCGACCGGGGCGGGTGACGCGTTCGCGGGCGGGTTCCTCGCCGGGCTGCTCGAAGGCCAGGCCGTGCACGCCGCGCTCGAGCAGGGGATCGTCGCGGCGAGCTTCGCGCTCGAGACCTGGGGCGCGGCGGGGCTGCTCGCCGCGGCGCCGGCCGAGGCGCGGCTCAGACAGCGGGACTGGTTCGCGATGAAGGCGAAGACGTGACCGAGCCGTTTGTGATCGCGCCCGAGGTGGAGGCGGCGCTCGACGAGGGGCGCGCCGTGGTGGCGCTCGAGACCACGCTGGTTACGCACGGGCTGCCGCATCCGGACGGCGTGCGCGCGGCGGCCGAGCTCGAAGACATCGTGCGCGCGGGCGGCGCGGTGCCGGCGACGATCGGCGTGCTCGACGGCGCGCTGCGCGTGGGCCTCTCGCGCGCGGAGCTGGAGAAGCTCGCCACCGCGCGCGGCGTGGCGAAGCTCAACCTCGGCAACCTCGCCGCGCACCTCGCCGCCGGCGTGCCGGGCTCGACCACGGTGGCGGCGACGCTGTTCGCCGCGCACCAGGCGGGCATCCGCGTGTTCGCGACCGGCGGGATCGGTGGTGTGCATCGCGACGCGGCCACGAGCGGCGACGTGTCGGCTGACCTCACCGCGCTCGCGCGCTTCCCGGTCGCGGTGGTGTGCGCGGGCGCCAAGGCCGTGCTCGATCTCGCGCGGACGGTCGAGATGCTCGAGACGCTCGGGGTGCCGGTGCTGGGGTTCGGCACCGACGAGTTCCCGGCGTTCTACCGGCGCGCGAGCGGCCTGCCGGTGGACCGGCGCTGCGATTCGGTGGACGACCTGGCGCGCGCGGTAACGGCGCACTTCGACCTCGGCTTCGGCAC
>CAYHRW010000135.1:0-7590 GCA_964359105.1 uncultured bacterium | reverse complement strand
CACCGGCAAGAAGAACCAGGAAGAGACCATCTTCCGCACCAACATGGAGGCGGCGCGCGAGATCCCGCGCCAGCTGCGGCTGCGCGACATCGGCGGCATCATCGTCATCGACTTCATCGACATGGAGGTGGAGGGGAACAAGCGCGCGGTGCTCGACGAGGTGCGCAAGGAGCTGCGCAAGGACCGCGCCCGCACCAAGGCGTTCGCGGTCTCCGACCTGGGGCTGATCGAGATGACGCGCCAGCGCGAGCGCTCGAGCCTGCTCCACTACTACACCGAGGACTGCCCGCACTGCGCCGGCCTCGGCAAGGTGCCGAGCCCCGAGACCATGCTGGTGAAGCTCGAGCGCGCGATGCGCCGCGTGTCGGCGATGGGCGGGGAGAAGCGCATCACGGTGAAGGTGGCGCCCGAGATCGCGCTGTTCTTCGTCGAGCAGGAGGCGCGCCGGTTCGCCGAGCTCGAGAAGCGCTTCCGGCTCCAGGTGGACCTCAAGGACGACCCCCAGCTCAAGCGCGGCGAGATGAAGGTTTTCTCGGGGAGCCGCAAGACCGACATCACCAAGCAGGTGGTCGGCACGGTGCCCGGGACGTAGCCGGTCCGCTGCGGCGATGTCTGGAGACGGCCGGGAGGCTCGCGCCCCCCGGCCGCCGGCTCATTCCACGACCTTGCGGAAGCTGAGCGGGCGCTGCAGGCGCTCGAAGCCCGCGCGCGACGGCTCGTCCATCTGGGCGATCACGCGCTCGAGGTGGCGCATCGCGTTCAGGTCCTGCACCACGCCGGGCGAGGGCGGCGGGCCCGCCACCACCAGCACCAGCCGCAGGCGCGCGTTCAGGTAGTTCCACGCCGCGGCGGCCTCCCGCGAGGGCGGGTAGCCCGGCAGCACCACGATGACGTCGGTCCGGTCGGGCAGCTGGTTCAGCACCGCGAGCGGCTCGTAGTCCCGCGGCCAGGCCGGGAGCGCCAACACCACGTGGGCGAGCACGGGTGCGAACGCCTGGCGGGACAGCTGGGCCAGGTCGTTGATCTCCGAAGCGGTGGGGACGCGCGCGAACTGCACGGTGGTGCCGATGGCCAGATCGGTGCGGTCGATGACGAGCGGCGTGCCGACCCCCTCGCCGCGCCCGTAGCGGTCGCTGAACGGGCTGCCGAGCGGCGAGCGCGGCTCGGGCGGCGGGGTCTGCGCGGTGGTGACGGGGCCGCCCGCCATGCAGCCGGCGAGCATGCCGGCGGCCAGCAGCGCGGCTGGCTTCAGGATCCTCATGGGGCCTCCACGATCCGGCGGGCGATGGCAGGCGCCGGCGCCGTCAGGGTCGGACGCGGGGCGCGCCGGCCGCTCTCCACGAAAGGCGCGCCGGGGCGCCGCGCCTGGCCTATACTCGTTGCGCCGACGCCGCGGCGCAACCGCCGCCGCGGCGGGGCCGCCCCCGCCGGGGAACGCCCATGACCTTCCGCCGCACTGCCGCCCTCGCGCTGCTCGCAGGCGGCGTATGCGCGCTCGCCCTCTCGATGGCGGGCTGCAGCCGCCGCAGGATCGTGCTGCCGATCGTGCCGAACCAGCCGCCCGAAGTCGTGCTCACCCAGGCGCCGGCCGTCTCCGACCGCCCGTACTTCTACGCCTACACCATCTTCTGGACCGGCTACGATCCGGACGGCCGAGTGGACCACTACCTCTACGCCATCGACCCGCCCACCGAGGCGAACGCGGAGACCTCGTGGGTGAGCCTCACGGGGAACCGCCAGACCTTCCTGTTCCGCTCCGACGACTCGGAATCGCTCGGCACGCGCACCAACCCGGGCGGCTTCCACGTGTTCGTGATGAAGGCGGTGGACGACCGTGGCGCGATGTCGCCCCCGGTCTCCCGCGCCTTCCTCTCGTACACGGTCGCCCCGACGGTCACGTTCATCCAGCCGAAGACCCTCCACCCGCTGCTGCGGCCGCTGCTGCCGCCCACCACGACCATCACCTGGACCGGCGACGACCCGGACGGGCAGGTGTCACGCAAGCCGGTCAAGTTCAAGTACAAGCTGTTCCCCGAGGACGGCCTCGACTTCACCTTCCTCGAGCTGCTGCTGCGCCCCGACTCGCTGCGGCGCTACTACGCGCCGACCTTCCCGGGCTGGGACTCGGTCTCGGGCGACACCGTCTCGGTGACCCTCATGCACATGATCCCGGACAAGCGGTACGTGTTCGTCGCGGTCGCCCTCGACGAGGCCGGGGCCTACACGTCCATCTTCACGCTCGACGGGAACATGCTGTTCTTCTACGTCGGCTACTCGAGCGGGGCCGGGCCGCGCATGACGGTGTGGAGCGACTTTTTCAATTACACCTACCAGAGCGGCGGCTACAACACCGACCCGAGCGCGTACGTGCGCGTCGAGGTGCCCTACCAGCAGAAGATCCGCTTCTCGTGGAGCGCGACGCCGTACCAGGGCACCGAGCTGCGGGGGTTCCGCTGGGCGCTCGACATCGCGCGGCTCGACGACGAGACGCCGCGCTCCGGCCAGGACGACGTGGCGCACTGGAGCACGTGGGGGGTCAACAACACCCAGGCGAGCGTGGGGCCCTTCACCGGAGGCGCCGCGGACTCGCTCGAGCTGCACCGCTTCTGCATCGAGGCCCGGGACAACAACGATTTCCGCAGCCTCGCGGTGATCGAGTTCCGGGTGGTGCGCCCGCGCTTCCTCCACGACCTGCTGTTCGTGGACGACACCCGCTTCGTGCCCGACTACTCCCTGCGCCAGCGCCCGGACAGCGTCCTGGCGCCGTCCGGGCCGTGGCCGAGCGCGGCGGAGCTGGACACCTTCCTGTTCGCGCGCGGCGGGGTGCGCTGGAGGTACTACATCCCGTCCACCCAGCAGAGCACGCCCGGCATCTTCAGCGGCTACGAGTTCGACACCCTCGACACGCGCGGGCTGCGCGGGGGGACCGTGCCGCTCTCGACGCTGGTGAACTACCGCCACGTGGTGTGGTACGCGGGCCTGGCCCAGATGTTCACCGGGGCCCCCGGGGACCTGCGCCTGCCGATGCCCGCGCTGCGCTTCATGAGCGCGCCGGGGCGCGGCGACGTGCTCGCGATCTACTCCGGCATGGGTGGGAAGCTGTGGCTGATGGGCGGTGGCATCGCCTACAACAGCCTGCTGCCGTACAACCAGACCGCGAACGACGCGGGCGGCGCCGTCTTCACCCGGTCGAGCGGCGAGCTGGCGGCGGGCCGCCTGATGTGGACGCTGCCGCACTGGCGGTCCGCGATCTCCTGCTTGAAGCAGGCGCGCGCCGCGAAGAACCCCGCGCTGGCCACGCCCGCGCCCGGCCTGCCGGACTACTCGGTCCTGCCCGACCTGCTGGTCGAGCGCGAGGGCGCGGGGCTCTACCCGCCGGACCCGGTGCCGCCGATGCGCTCGCCGGGGACCTTCTACCTCACGCAGTACGACGGCGAGATCCTCACCCAGCCGAACGTCATCGAGGAGGACGTGGATCCCGACCCCGACGTGGTGCGGATGGGCCCGACGCTGGACACCCTGTACACCACCGGCGACGTCGTCCAGTACCCGGTGATGACCTGCTACCGCGGGAGCCAGAACGCCCCGGTGGTGTTCTCGGGGTTCCCGCTCTGGCACTTCCGCCGCGCGCAGGCCATCGCGCTCGGGGACGCCGTGCTCCAGCGCCTGTGGGGCCTGCCGCGCGCACCGGTCGAGCGCTGAGGCGCGCGCCTCAGCGAGAGCCGGCCGGGTCCGGGTGGTAGATCCGCAGCACGAGCCGCGGCCGCTGCGAGGCGTCGGGATACAGGCCGCCGGCCGCGCTCCCCGGCTGCGTCGAACGCAGGAGATAGCCGTCGTAGCCGGCGCGCCGGATGGTCGCCTCGACGTGAGCGGTGAGTCCGTCCGACTGGAACACCGTCGGCTCGGGATTCCAGAAGGTGGCCAGCCTGCCGTCCGGATCGTCGGTGACGGGCGGGAGGAAGTACCAGTTCGGGCAGTCCCCCCACGTGCCGTCGCGCACATACCACAGGCTCACCTCGCTCGGGTACGAGAGCAACGTCAGCTCCAGGCGCGCCCCGGCGAGGCGCGTGTCCGCCGGCAGGGCGAGCATGTTCCGGAAGCGCACCCCGCTGTAGTAGCCCGGGCCGAACGTGAAGGTGGCACCGCCGCAAAGCCGGCTGAAGCGGCTCGCGGCGTCCTGGTGGCCCCAGTCGGTGGTCGCGAACGCGATCTCCTCGACTGTGGCCGTGAGCGGCCCCAGCGTGCCGAAGCGCCACACCGGGCCGTCGAGCCGCTCGCCGGTGATCACGTTCACCGCGGTCACCGCCCAGTACGTGGTCGTGTCCTCCGCCCAGCGCGCGCGGGGGAGCCACTGCTGCCGCGCGCACGTGGCCAGCGCGGGCGCGCTGCGGGCGGCGACCGACGCGGAATCCAGCCCGGCGCAGATCTCGAAGCGATTGGCCCCCGCCGTGGAGTCGTTCCCCGTCCACCCGAGCAGCACGAACGGCGACTGGCCGCGCGCGCCGTCGGCCGGGGAGGGCCCGCGCGGACGCCTGAGGCTGTTCGTGGTGAACTGCCAGAAGTAGGTCGTGCCGAGGGGCACGCCCGCGACCGACTTCAGGTTCGGCGACAGCTCCACGGTGTGGGTCACGCGCAGGTCGAGGCGCTGCGCGGGCCGGATCAGGATGCGGCGCGTCGCCGCCTCCCATGCGACCGCGATGGGGATGCGGCGGTCGTCCACCTTCAGGTAGACGTTGAGCGGGCTCACGGTCGCCGAGTCCAGCGGCGCGGCGAACTGCGCCCACAGCGGCGCGGTGTCGTAGAGCATCGTGCTGCGCGGCGTGGGGAACACCGCGGTCACTGCGGGCGGCAGGGAGCCCTGGCCCGGCCCGTTCGGCGGGCCGTGGCGCTTCGAGCACGCGGCGAGGAGCGCGAGCCCGATGAGCGCGGCGATGACAAGAGCGCGTCTCATCGGATGAGCACGAAGCGCCCGGTGAAGTGCCCGAGCGTCGAGTCCACGGTGAACAGGTAGATCCCGCTCTCCACGTCCTGCCCGTTCCGGGAGATCAGGTTCCACGAGGCCTGCCCGTCGCCGTCCCTGCCGTCGTGGTCCAACTGCGCCACCAGGTCACCCGCCACCGTGTAGATGCGGATCGTGCTCCGCGCCCTCGGCAGCCCGAAGAAATCCACGTGCCGCCCGAACGGGTCGCCGGCGACCGGCGGACGGTCCCACGGGGCGTGCGCGCGGTACGGGTTCGGCACCACCCACACCCGCGCGGCGTCTTTGCGCGCGGCGAGGTGCGGCACCACCACCGAATCGATCGAGGTCACGAGCGGGCTCTCCAGCCGCTCGATGCGGGTCGCCGAGCCCACCTGCACGATCCGCTTCGCCACCGACGTCACCACGTACAGGTAGTCGAACCCGTTCAGCACCTTGCGGTCGGTCAGGCGGTAGCGCCCGATCGGGTAGTGGTTCCGCCCGTACAGCACGTAGTCGTAGTCCAGCGTGCTGTCGGTCACCGAGGCCAGCGGCGCCTCCAGGTCCAGGCTGTCGGTCCCGAACGCCCGGATCAGCTCCCAGCTGTCGGGCGGCGGCAGGATGGACTCGCGGTTCCACTGCGAGAGGCGGTAGACGCGGTAGCCGCTGAAGTGGAAGCCTTCCGCCGTCACCAGCCCGGCGTCCACCACGATCTCCGGCATGTTGTCCCACGCGACCGTCACCTCGTGGTCGCCGCGCGCCGCCCGGTACGCGGGAGCGGGCGGGGCCAGCCCCGGGTTGAGCCAGCGGAACGCGGTTTCCGCGCCGTCCAGCCCGCTGCACGCGTCGCAGTCCAGGTCGGTCCAGATGCACTGGCCCGCCCGGTAGGTCACCTCGGTGGCGGTCAACGGCGGAATCTGGAGCGGCGGCGGCTGGTAGGCCGGGTCCGTCATGAACTTGTCGGGGCAGTGCGGGTCGTAGTTGAAGACGATGCCCGGCGGCGGCTCGAGGCAGATCTCGTGGCCGTTGATCCCGCTCACACCGCGGTCCCACTGGTCCAGGCGTCTGCCCTGCGCGTCGTCGGCGATCAGGTTCGCGCGGTAGCCGTGGTAGAGCGTGGCGGCGTTCTCGAGCCGCGCGACCAGCGAGTCTGGGGTGTCGGCCACGACCAGCGCCAGGGCGAACTCGACCGACTGTCCGGGCGCCAGCGGCGTGAACGGCCCGCACGAGACCAGCACCGAGTAGTCGTGAGGCACATCGAGGCGGGTCGCGGCGCGGTAGCGGCCGGTGAGCGCGGCGTAGCGGTCTTCGTCCAGGACGGGCGGCCCGCCCTGCCCGGGCGGCAGGTCCTGAGCGAACACCGAGAACCGGAAGGTGGTGTCGAGCGCTGGCGCCCGCGCCGCGTCGTGCGCGGCCTGCGCGCCGGGGAACGCGAAGTTGGTGATGCGCGCCAGCGGATCCGTGGTGTGGGAGAGCGGGAGCACCGCCGCCAGGGGCAGGCCCGGGCCGGCGGCATGGTCCGTCACCACCGGCACGGTGCCCGCGATCGTGGTGAAGCACTGCTTGAGGTACTGCGCGGGGTCGGTGGTGCCGCCGCCCAGGTGGATGGCCGAGGTCCCCTCGGGGATCGTGCGCGAGAAGCTCCGGTAGGTGACCAGGTCGTCCAGGTAGCCGCCCGGCTGCTGGCGCCCGCGCGAGTCCAGGTCGCAGTAGAGCCCGAGCCACACCTGCGTGAGCGGCTGGTCGCCGTGGTTCGTGATCGTGAAACTCAGCCCCGCGATGGCGTCGTACCCGGGCGCGGACCAGGCGTACGCCTCCTGGTGCACCGACAGCCCGAGCGGATCGTGATGCTCTCCGTTCGGATAGCCGTAGTTCACGGCCTCCGGCCGGTCGTCCACGTAGTCCGCCGCCAGCACCTGCTGGGCGGGGAAGCCCAGGTCCTCGTCTACCTCGCCGTCGCCGTCGTCGTCACGGCCGTTGAAGACCTCCTCGTCCGCCTTCCCGTCGCCGTCGTCGTCCACGCCGCGGCGGCTGCCGCGCCGCCCGGCCCAGCCCACCTGCACGCGGTCGGACTCCTCGAGCGTGGGGCGCCACTCCAGCATCGGCCCTCCGGAGACCCGCACCTGGCCCGCCGCGTTGACCGCGCCCACCCACAGCTCGGCGTGGCCCATGGCCTCGTGGCCCGAGCCGCGCGGGAACTCGAAGGAGGGGTCGAAGGAGAGCCCGCGGTCGAAGAAGGCGTTGCCGATCACGCCGACGTTGGTGATGCGCATGGCGAAGTTGCCGGCGTTCAGCACCGGCCCGCGGTCCCCGATGTCCATCACCGCGCCGACCGGGACGGCGGCCAGCGTGCCCGCGAGCAGGGCAGCGAGCGCGGCGCGCGACGGAGCGGGACGACGGAGGCGCATGGGACCGGGTCTCCGGGTGGAGCGCGGCGGGCCGCCGGCGGGGGGGGAGCGGCCCCTTACGGAGCGCATCATAGTGCTGGTCCGCGACCGACGGGGCAATGGGAAGATGACAGGAGACGGAGCGCGGGGCCCCGAGCGCGGTGCCCCTCGCGCACCGCACGACGCGCGCGGCCGGCTTGACCCCCGCCGCGCCGGCATGGTAGAAATCCGCTCTTCGCGCCCACT
>CAYHRW010000134.1:0-7613 GCA_964359105.1 uncultured bacterium | reverse complement strand
TCCGAGCCGCGCGGCATGCGGCGCCGCGACCGCAAGAAGAAGAAGACCGTGGACGAGAAGCTGGTGATCGAGAGCGTGCGCAAGACCCTGGCGAGCCTCGACCAGGGAGGCGCGCGCCGGCGTCACCGCCGCCACGACGAGGACGGCGCCGAGGTCGCGACGGAGGCCGCGAAGGTCATCCGCGCCACCGAGTTCATCACCGTGGCGGAGCTCGCGAACCTCATGGAGGTGCGCCCGCAGGAGGTCATCACGACCTGCATGCGGCTCGGTCTCATGGCGACCATCAACAAGCGGCTCGACCAGGATTCCATCGTCGCGGTGGCCGACGAGTTCGGCTACGAGGTCGAGTTCGTCTCCGAGTACGCGGAGGACGAGGTCGGGACGGAGGAGGAGGCGGCCGAGCATCTGGCGCCGCGCGCCCCGGTGGTCACCGTGATGGGCCACGTGGACCACGGCAAGACGTCGCTGCTCGACCACATCCGCAAGACCAACGTCATCGCCGGCGAGGCCGGCGGCATCACCCAGCACATCGGTGCCTACGAGTTGGCGTTGCCGGCCGGCAAGCGCATCACCTTCCTCGACACGCCCGGCCACGAGGCCTTCACCGCGATGCGCGCGCGCGGCGCGCAGGTCACCGACCTCGTGGTGCTGGTGGTGGCGGCCGACGACCGGGTCATGCCGCAGACCGTCGAGGCCATCGACCACGCGAAGGCGGCGGGCGTACCGATCGTCGTGGCGATCAACAAGATCGACCTGCCCACGGCCCGGCCCGACCTGGTCAAGCAGGAGCTGGCCGGGCACGGCGTGATCGTCGAGGAGTACGGCGGCAAGGCCGTGTGCGTGGAGATCTCGGCCAAGAAGGGGGCCAACGTCGAGCGCCTGCTCGAGATGATCCTGCTCGAGGCCGAGCTGCTCGATCTCAAGGCCGACCCGACGCGCCGCGCGAGGGGCGCGGTGCTCGAGGCGCGCGTCGAACAGGGGCGCGGCGTCGTGGCGAGCGTGCTGGTGCAGGGCGGCACGCTGCGGGTCGGCGATGCGTTCGTGGCCGGGCAGCACTGGGGCCGCGTGCGCGCCATGTTCGACGAGCGCGGTCGCCACGTGAAGGAGGCCGGCCCCTCGGCGCCGGTCGAGGTGCTGGGCTGGAGCGGCACGCCCGCGGCCGGCGACATCTTCACCGCGTTCGAGGACGAGCGCGAGGCGCGCGATCTCGCGAACAAGCGCCAGGCGCTGCACCGCGAGCAGGAGTTCCGCGCGGCGAAGGCGATCTCGCTGACCGAGTTCCATTCGCGCATGACCCAGGGCGAGATCTCGGAGCTGAAGCTCGTCATCAAGGGCGACATGGACGGGTCGGTCGAGGCGCTCTCCGAGTCCCTCACGAAGCTCAGCAACCCCGAGGTGCAGATCCACATCATCCGCCAGGCCGTCGGCACCATCACGGAGTCGGACGTGCTGCTGGCCGCGGCCTCCAGCGCCATCGTCGTGGGCTTCCACGTGCGGCCCGACGCGCGCGTGCGGGAGCTGGCCGAGCGCGAGAAGGTCGAGATCCGCCTCTACGACATCATCTACAAGGCGGTCGAGGACGTGAAGCAGGCGCTCGAGGGCCTGCTCAAGCCCGAGCTCAAGGAGGTCGTGCTCGGCTCCGCGGAGGTGCGCCAGGTGTTCAAGCTCTCCAAGGCCGGTACCGTGGCGGGCTGCATGGTGGTCTCAGGCACCGTGCCGCGCACCGGGAAGGTGCGTCTGCTGCGCGACGGGGCCACGGTATGGAGCGGGCGCATCGAGTCGCTCAAGCGGTTCAAGGACGACGTCCGCGAGGTGCAGAACGGGTTCGAGTGTGGCATCTCGCTCGACGGCATGGACGACGTGAAGGTCGGAGATGTCATCGAAGCGTTCACGATCGAGGAGCTTGCGCGGACCCTCTAGCCGGGAATAGGCCGCCGATGACGCCCGATCTGCTGCGTTCGCTCGGCCGCTGCCTTGCATCTCGGCCGTTCTCGACGGCCTCATTGGTCAACCCTTAATCGGTCGCTTTCCTGGTCTCCCAGCCATGTTCGTCGGCGTCGTCCGTGTCGAGCTGCACCTGCCGGGTGCGGGCTCCCTGAAGGAGAAGCGCGCGGTGGTGCGCGGGCTCAAGGAACGCATCCGCACGCGCGTGCACGCGGCGGTCGCCGAGGTGGACCACCAGGACCTGTGGCAGCGCGCGGCGCTGGGCGTGGCGGTGGTCTCGGGAGAACGGCGGCAGGTGGACGAGATGCTCCAGTCCGTGCGCAACCTCGTGCTGGGCACGCCCGGCGCGGAGCTTCTCGACTGGCAGGAGCAGCAACTGTGAGGATCCGTCCCGAGCGGGTGGCCGGGCTCATCAAGCGCGAGATCGCGGAGATCCTGGAGCGCACCCTGAACGATCCGCGCCTCTCCGGCGTGGTGAGCGTCACCGACGTCGAGGTGCCCCAGGACCTCTCGATCGCGCGCGTCTACGTGAGCGTGCTGCCCACGGGCGAGGAACGCGAGCGCGCGCTGGCCGCGCTCCAGCGTGCGGCGGGCTTCGTGCGCAAGGCGCTCGCGCCACGGCTCGGCCTGCGCGAGATGCCCGAGATCCGCTTCCTCCTCGACACCTCGATCGAGCGCGGCGCCCGGGTCGAGGAGATCCTCCGCAGGATCTCGCGCGGCGAGACCGTCGCGGACGAGGAGGAGACCGGGCGCGGCGGCGGGTCCCCGGCGTGAAGCCGGCGTGCGCGGACGCCGGGGCCGCCGGCGGGGCCGGAGCCGCGCCGGCGGGCTGGTCGGGCCTGCTGCTCGTGGACAAGCCTGCCGGAGTGACGTCGCACGACGTGGTCGACGACGTCCGTCGCCGGCTGCGCGTCAGAGGCGCGGGCCACCTCGGCACGCTCGACCCGGGCGCGAGCGGGCTGCTGGTCGTGGTGACGGGCGCGGCCACGCGCTGCGCGGCGGTGTGGCAGGGCGGCGAGAAGACCTACGAGGCCACGGTGCGCTTCGGCGTCACCACCACCACGCAGGACCTGCAGGGCGAGGTGATCGAGCGCCGCGGATCCTCCCTCGACGAGGCGCAGGTGCGCGAGGCGTCGCGTGCATTCGTCGGCGTCCTGGCCCAGGTGCCGCCGATGATCTCGGCGCTCAAGGTGGGTGGCGAGCGGCTCTACGAGCTGGCACGCCGCGGGCAGGTGGTGGAGCGCGCGCCGCGCCGCATCGAGGTGCGGTCGTGGGAGTGGCTCTCCTTCGACCTCCCGGAAGCCAGCTTCCGCGTACGCTGCTCGAGCGGCACCTACGTGCGCACGCTGGCGCACGACCTGGGCGAGCGGCTCGGCACCGGCGGCGCGCTCAAGAGCTTGCGCCGGCTGCGCAGCGAGCCGTTCGGGCTCGAGCGCGCGATCCCGCTGTGCGAGCTGGGCGTCGTTCCGGCGGAGGAGGCGCTGGCGCGGGCCGGCGTGCCGCTCGACGCCGCGCTGGCGGTGCTGCCGTCGGTGACGCTCGACGGGAGCGCGGCGGCCGAGCTCGGCTTCGGGCGCGGCGCGCTGGTGGAGCCGGGTGGGGCCCCGCTCCGCGCCGGCCCGCGCTCGGTGGTGCTGCGCGACGCGGCGGGACGCGCGCTCGCGCTCGGCGAGCTCGAGCCCGACCCGGCCGCTCCCGGGCCGGCGCCCCGTGCCGGCGCCCGGGCGCTGGCCTGCCCGCACGTGGTGTTCCCGTGGGCGGTGCGGCGGGGCCGGCCGTGAGCCGCCCGGGACCGCTCCGCGCGCCCCTGGACCGGCCCGTCCCGGGCGGCGGTCCGGGCACGGCGGTGGCGGTGGGGGTATTCGATGGCGTGCACCTCGGGCACGCCGCCATCCTCGCCACCGCGCGCGCCGCGGCACGCGGCGGTCGCTGCGTGGTGGTGAGCTTCGATCCGCACCCCGGCGTGGTGCTGGCGCGCGCCTTCCACCCGCAGCCGCCGCTCACGCCCATCCCCGAGAAGCGCGAGCGTCTGGCCGCGCTCGGCATCCGCGAGCTCGAGGTGCTGCCGTTCACACGCGAGCTGGCCGCGCTCGAGCCCGAGGACTTCGTGGCGCGCTTCCTGGTCGAGCCCCATGCGCCGCGCACCCTGGTGGTGGGCGAGGACTTCACGCTGGGCCGCGGCCGCTCCGGGGACGTGCCACGGCTGCGCGGGATCGGCGCGCGCGCGGGCTTCACCGTCGAAGCGGTGCCGCTGCTCCAGATCGAGGGCGCGCCGGTGAGCAGCACGCGCATCCGCGGCCTGCTCGCCGAAGGGCGCGTGGCCGAGGCCGCGCGCCTGCTCGGCCGTCTCTACGACCTCACCGGGCGCGTGGTGACCGGCGAAGCGATCGGGCGCACGCTCGGCTACCCCACCGCGAACCTGCGGCCCTACGAGGAGAAGCTGGTGCCGCGCCACGGCATCTACGCGGTGTGGGCCCGCATCGCGGGCGAGCCGGAGCGCCGCCCGGGCGCGATGAGCATCGGGGTGAGGCCCACCTTCGGCGGCCAGGTGCGGGCGCTGGAGGTCCACCTGCTGGACTGGGACGGCGACCTGGTGGGGCGCGACGTCACGGTCGAGATGGTGGAGTGGCTGCGCCCCGAGTACCGCTTCGACTCGAAGGAGGCGCTCGTCGAGGCGATGGGCCGTGACGTGGCCGAGGTGCGCCGCATCCTCGGGCCCGCCGCGGCAGGCCCTCAGCCGGAGCCGACCTCGAGGAAGAGCCGCTCGTAGTCCGCGATCATGCGCTCACGGGTCAGGCGCGCGAGCGCGTCCGCGCGCGCCGCCGCTCCCATGCGGGCGCGCCGCGCGGGGTCCGCGAGCAGGCTCTCGATGGCCGCGGCCAGCGCCCCGGCGTCTCCCGACGGGACGAGCAGCCCGGTCGCTTCGGGCGTCACGATGTCCCGGATCGAGCCCACGTCCGTGCTGACCACCGGAGTGCCGCTGGCGAGCGCTTCGACCAGCGCGACCGGGAACGTCTCCACCACCGGGAGCGAGCACAGCACCGCCACGTCGCTCGCGCGCTGGATCTCGGGGGTGTCGTGGCGCGCGCCCAGGAACGCGATCTCGCCCCCGAGCCCGAGCGATCTCGCCTGGCGCTCGAGCGCGGCGCGCCCGGGCCCGTCGCCCACGACCACGAAACGCGCCTCGGGGCGCCGTGCGGCGACCGCGGCGGCGGCGCGCAGGAAGAGCCGGTGGTTCTTCTCCGGGCGGAGCGCGGCGATGATGCTCACGACCGGGGCGTCGGCGGGCCAGCCCAGCGACCGCCTGGCGGCGCCGCGGTCTCCGGCGGGGTGGAACCGCGCGGTGTCCACGCCGTTGGCGATCACGGTGAAGCGCTCCGGGGCGAGGCGGAAGCGGCGCACGAGGAAGTCGCGGTGGCTCGGAGCCAGCGCTACGAAGTGGTCCGCGACGGGCAGGGCCGCGGCGCCGGCGAGCGCGTGCTGGAGCCGGGCAGCGGCCTTGCCGGTGGAATGGAAGCCCACGACCAGGCGCGGGCGCGGCGCGGCGCGGCGCAGGCGGCCGGCCCAGAACAACGGGAGCGCGCTGTCCGCTACGTAGACCACGTCGGCCTGCAGGTCGCGGAGCGCCGCGGCCAGCCGGCGCCCCGCCCGGGGGTCCCAGCGGCTCCGGGCCAGTCCGCTCACGACGGTGAGTCCCGCGGCGGCCAGCTGGTCGCCCACCGGGCCCGGTTCATACAGGTTGACGGCCAGCGGCTCGAAGCGGGCGCGGTCCAGCCCGCCGACGATGGTCTGGACCAGGCGCTCGGCCCCGCCGATCCCCAGCGAGGACTGGAGGAAGGCGACTCTCACGGGTTGCCCGGTCCTTCGAAAGTGCGCACGGCCGGGGACGTTAGCACGCGCGGGGCCGGCCGGGAACCGCGAGGGGGCTTTGCCAGAGCGGTTCCGGGATGGTAGGTTACCGCATCGCTCCAGACTGAGCGGTCACCATCCCAACGCTCGGCCACGCGGGAGCTTGCACCCGGTGGCAGGGCCTCTTCATCCCCGTCTCGTTGCAGGAGGAGATCGCAGTGACGCTCTCCAAGGAGCAGAAGCAGGGGATCATCGGCAAGTTCAAGCAGCACGAGGGCGACTCGGGATCCCCCGAGGTCCAGATCGCCCTGCTCACCGAGAAGATCCACTACCTCACCGACCACTTCAAGCTTCACAAGCGCGACCACGCGTCGCGCCGCGGGCTGCTCCGCATGGTGGGGCAGCGCCGCCGGTTGCTGGACTACCTGAAGGCGACCAAGGTGGACCGGTATCGCAAGGTCGTCAAGGAACTGGGGCTGCGTCGCTAGGCAGCCCGTGAGAACGGAAGCGCCCGCGCCCTGCGGGCGCTCCACGGCGGGGGAAACGGTCCCCTGCATGCGCCCCCCGGCCCTTCGCTTCCCGGGGCGGCGTTCGAGGGGCCACGGCGGGTGTCGTGGCCAGTAGGCGAGAGGACAGGACTCCATAGATGGACGAGCAGAAGGTATCCGTTCAGCTGGGCGAGCAGACCCTCCAGATCAGCACCGGCAAGATGGCCAAGCTGGCCGGCGGCTCCGCCGTCGTGCAGCTGGGCGGCACGGTGGTGCTGGTGGCCGCGAGCGCGGCCAAGACCGCGAGCCCGAACCGCGATTTCGTCCCGCTGACGGTCGACTATCGCGAGCGCACCTACGCCGCCGGCAAGATCCCGGGCGGCTTCTTCAAGCGTGAGGGCAGGCCGACCGAGAAGGAGGTCCTCTCCTCGCGCCAGATCGACCGCCCGGTCCGCCCGCTGTTCAGCAAGCAGTTCCCCTACGAGACCCAGATCATGGCCACCGTGATGTCCTCCGACCAGGAGAACGACGCCGACGTGCTGGCGCTGGTCGGCGCCTCGGCGGCCATGAGCCTCTCGGACATCCCGTTCCCCGAGCCGATCGGCGGCGTGCGGGTCGGACGCGTGGGCGGACGGTTCGTCGTGAACCCGACGTTCTCCCAGCTCGACGAGAGCGACATGGACATCGTGGTGGCGGGGACCGCCGACAACATCATCATGGTGGAGGGCGGCTCGCGCGAGGTGGCCGAGGCCGACCTCGTCTCGGCCCTCGAGTTCGCGATGGAGCACATCCGCGGCATCGTCGCCGTCCAGCGCGAGCTGGTCGGGCGGTGCGGGAAGGCCAAGCGCCCGCTCGTCACCCCGCCCGACACCGGGGAGCTCAGGGCCGCGCTCGACCAGGGCTACCGCGAGCGGCTGCGCCAGGCCATCCGCATCCCGGGCAAGGAGGCGCGCCAGGAGGAGGTGGACCGCACTACGACCGAAGCGGTCGCCAGCCTCAAGGAGCGCTTCGCCGAGCAGGAGCTCTACATCGGGAAGATCCTGCACGACATCGAGCGCGACGAGCTGCGCAACACCGTCCTCTCCGAGGGCGTGCGCGCCGACGGCCGCGGCCCCGACGACATCCGCAAGGTGACGGTCGAGGTCGGCGCGCTGCCGCGCACCCACGGCTCGTGCCTGTTCACGCGCGGCGAGACGCAGGCGCTCGCGGTCTGCACCCTCGGCACCAAGAGCGATGAGCAGCGCATCGAGGAGCTGGAAGGCCAGTCGTGGAAGAGCTACATGCTCCACTACAACTTCCCGCCCTTCAGCGTCGGCGAGGTGCGCCCCATCC
>CAYHRW010000133.1:5633-7690 GCA_964359105.1 uncultured bacterium | reverse complement strand
TTGGAGGGGATGCCCATGCGGTGGGCGATCTCGTGGATCTCGAGCCAGCGCCTGCCGCCGATCTTCTGGTGGAAGAGCTCCCTCCGCACGCGCTCGCTGAACACCTCGGCGCCGCCGCCCGGCAGCGCATCGAGCCCGGCCTTGCGCAGCTCCTTGAGCACCCACTCCGCGGGCTTCTTCGTCAGCCGGCAGAAGAAGTCCACCTCGACCGCGGTGTAGGCCTTCACCTGGAGGCCGGGCTTCCGCTCCTTCACCCAGCGGATGACGTCCAGGTAGTCGTCGAAGCGCCACTTGTCGTGGAGCCCGCCCACGATGTGAATCTCGGTGATCTCGGGGTCCACGTGGGCCTGGATCTGCTCCTTCGTCATGGTGTAGGCGTCCGGCGCGCCGGGCTTCTTCGCGTAGTCGCAGAACCGGCAGCTCAGCACGCACACGTTGGTGGGGTTCAGCTGGCGGTTGACGGTGAAGTAGACGCGGTCGCCGTGCAGGTCGCGGGCGAAGGCGTTCGCCAGCCGACCCAGCTCGAGGACCGGGGCGTCGAACAGCCGCACGCCGTCCTCCTGGCAGAGGCGGCCGCCCTCGAGCAGCGGGCGCCGGGCCGCGGCGACGACCGGGTCGCGGAGCTCGAGGGCGGCGAGATGGGCGTGGTTCGGGCTGGACATCCTTCCTCCGGGGTGGCTGAAGGGCCGCAGTATAACGGGTCGCCGCAGGTGCACGGAAACCGGGGACCGGCGGAGCGCGCGGCCGGCGAAGCCGCGCGGCCATGACAGTCAGGATGCCCTTCGGCCCGTCACCTCAGTCTCAGATAGAGGAGCAGCAGCACGGTGCCCATACCGAACGGAATCAGCCCGCGCGTCCTGACGAGAAGATCGAGCACGGGGTTCCGCTTGAGAACCGCTCCCTTCTTCTCTTCGTAGATCTCCTTCAGCCTGTTCCTGAGAGAACCGCCCATGGACGGCGTGAACAGATGCGTAAGGCGATGCATCGCCCCTGCGCGCCGGTGGGCGTCGCGCAGGTGACCCGCATCCGGCTCGACGATGCCGCCGTACCAGGAATAGAAGACGAGCCAGGCGACGTAGCATCCGACGGCCGACCACAGAAGGAACGGCACGAGGCCGCCGCTCGGTGGATCCATGGTTGCACCCTCCTCGAACAGGAGTGACCCGCTCCGGGGCAGGTGGTTCCGCCGACGCCCATGTCCTGCGGTTGCGCCCCCGGACAGCGAGCAATACCGCTGCCGCAGTGCGGAGAATGCCGCACGATCCAACCGTGGACAAGGCTGCGCCTGGCAGGCTGCGGCCGGCATCTGCTACTGACTCGGATCGCCCGACCGCGGCCGCCCGGTCACGCTGGCGACGCAGGCGCGGTGACAGGCGCGCAGAGCAGGGAGCCCGGCGCCGAATACGCGCCGGGCTTCTCCTTTTCGAGCCCCAGCTCGAAACCTGGACCGGGTCGCGGATGATCCCGGTCGGATCGCCTTGCGCCTCCCGCCCTGGGGTTGAACGCCGGGTCGGGCGACGGACGGCCCCCGCGTCACATCGTGAAGTACTTCGTCACCTTGGCGAGGAAGATGTTGTTGGCCTTGGCGCTCACCAGCCGGTCGAACGAGTGGCCGAACTGGAGGTCGCCCAGCGTCTCCGCGTCGGTGCGCTCCTGCGTCCACACCAGGAAGAACGCCGAGCCGGGCTGGTACTCCCAGCGCAGCACCGCGTTCCCGCGCAGCGAGCGGAAGTTGAAGTCCGGGTTCCCGACCTGGAACGCGGGCGCGGGCCCCGGGCCGTCGGGGTCCACCGTGCCGGTCGCCCGGTCGTAGTTGGCGCCGTAGCGAGCGAAGTCGTAGCTGCGCGGCCGCGCCAGCTCCTTGAGGTCCGTGTAGCCACCGGCCGAGATGAGCGGCTGCACGAAGGTCTGCAGGCTCAGCGTCGGCGAGAACGACCAGTTGATCCGGAGGTTCGCCGAGACCGTGGTCTGATCCAGCTTCGCGAACACGTAGCGGCTGCCGTAGGTCGCGGCCGCGGTGGGGTCGGCCACCGTGGTGACGTACTGCGCGTCCTCGA
>CAYHRW010000133.1:0-5533 GCA_964359105.1 uncultured bacterium | reverse complement strand
TAGGTCGCGGCCGCGGTGGGGTCGGCCACCGTGGTGACGTACTGCGCGTCCTCGATGCTGTGCTCCCAGCCGGGGCCGACACGGACCGAGAGGTTCGAGACCGGCTTCATCTCGATCCCCGGAGCGATGCTCATCTCGCGCGATCCGGACCGCGACGTGCTGGTATTGATCTCGACGAAGTAGAACATCTTCGCCTTGCTGTCGGTGTCGAACTCCGTGCCCCACTGGAACGCGGCAGGGTTGAGCGTCAGCGGCCCGCCGCGCGTGCGCCGGTTGCTCACGGTCTGCGGGGCGACTAGGACGTTCATGTTCCAGCTGTAGTTGTTCGCGAACTCCACCTGCCCCTGCACGAAGGCGCCGGCCGAGACCTGGTTGCCGTCCAGGTCGTGGCTGTCGAACAGCGCGCCGATCACGTTGGCCCAGCGCCGCCACCCGTTCGTCTGCGTCCAGCGGTAGCCGCTCCCGACGTGCGCGTTGACGACGTCGGCGCGCGACTGGAAGCCCATGTCGTTGACGTCGAACCTGGGGTCCATGAACCCGACGGCCGAGTTGAAGAGGACGTTGCCCTCCTGCTTGTTGAGCCACACGCGTGCGCCGAGGCCGGCCAGCGCGGTCGCCGCGCTGTCCACGTTCACGTGGCCGGCGTCGGGGCGCTGGAAGTAGTGCCGCGAGCTGCGCTGCAGCGAGACCATGCGCTCGGGCGTGCCGCTCACGTGCGACATCGCGGCCCAGCCCGAGAGCACCCAGACCTTCTTCCGGTCCAGGAAGTGCCAGCCGTCGAGCCCGGCCACCAGCGAGGCGTCGTTGAGCTGGTCCCTGAGCCCGCCGTCGCCGAAGCTGCGCTTCACCAGTGAGGACATGAGCCCCAGCCCGTGGCGCGCTTCCCGGAACTCCTTCAGCCCGCGCGCCACCCCGTAGTAGGTGAGCGGCTCGACCTCGGCGCGCGAGCGCGCGCCGCCGACGTCGAGCTTCGCCCGCTCGCGCGCGGTGAGCGCGTGGAGCGTGCCGAAGTTCCAGCTCGGGCTCAGCTTCCCGGTGAGCTTGGCCGCGCCGAGGATGTGCGTGGCGAGCGGCACGTCGCTGTAGTCGGCGTCGGGCACCTCGCCCTGCGGCGCGCGGCCGATGCGCCGGCTGTAGAAGAACAGCGGCTCGGGCCAGTTGAAGCCCCAGTAGTCGTTCGCGCCCTCGTTGCCGAAGCTGAAGACGCGCGAGTTCTCGACGAAGAACGGGCGCTTCTCCTGGAAGAACGACTCGACGTCCGAGAGGTTCACCACCGCCGGGTCCACCTCGACCTGGCCGAAGTCGGGGTTCGCGGTGGCGTTGAGCGTCAGCTTGCTCCCCACGCCCATGCGCAGGTCGGCGCCCCCGCCCGGGGTGTAGCGCGAGCCGTCGTGGAACGGGTCGAGGACTTCGTGCTCGAGGTACTCGGCCTTGCCGGTCATGTAGGGCAGCACCTCGATCGCGCCCGCGGGGCTCAGGCCGTCCAGACCCACCAGGTCGGGGAAGCGCGAGACGAACCCGCTCTCCTTCTTGGGCGGGTAGACCAGGAAGTCCGCCTCGTTGCTCCGGCGCGGGAGGTTGCGCCCGAAGTTGACGCCCCACACCTGGTCGGGCTTGCGGTCGTAGCGGAGCTGCGAGAACGGGATCCGCATCTCGACGGTCCAGCCCAGCGCGTCGCGGCGGGCCCGGCCCTCCCACACGCCGTCCCAGGACGAGTCGTCCCAGCCGTCGTTGAAGAGCGTGCCGTCGTACAGCACGCCCGCCGCGTTCACCGCGAAGTAGTAGCCGCTCCTCCGGTCGTGGAACGGGTCGAGGAACACGGTGAAGCGGTCCGCTGACATGGAGGCGTCGCGCCGCACCAGCCGGGCCAAGATCGAGTCCGGGTGCGAGTCGACCATGCGCGCGCCGACGTAGAGCGCGTCGTCGTCGAAGGCCACGCGCACCTCGGTGCGCTCGGTGGCCAGCTCGCCCTCGTGCGGGTCGCTCTGCAGGAACCGCGTGACCGCGTTGTCCGCCTGCCACACGGCCTCGGAGAGCACGCCGTCCACGGCGACGGGCGAGGTGACGCGCACCGCGCGGACCGTGAGCGAGCTGTCGGGCGGGGCGGCGAAGGCGCAGGTCACGGCTGCGAGGCAGAGCAGCGACACGATCAGGGCTGGGCGCAAGGGCGGGGCTCCCCGGGTGCTCGGATCCGGTCTCGTATGGACTGCGGGGTGTCCTACGGGAACTGAGGCCGAAAGGTTGCAGGCGCCCGGTCGGTCCGCCGGCGCGGGCAAGGAGGCCGCGGACGCAAGACAGGATGGCGGCGCGAGACCCGGCCCGCAACGAGACCGCGACGAACGTGGACAATCGAGAGACGAGCGGAGCGCCCCGCCATGCGGGCGCATGGCCACTGGCCAGGGCGGTGGACTCGGGGCCGTCGGGTGCCCCCACGCCCGCTGCTGCCTCGGTTCGATCCTCGTCCCCCGGCGCGGCGGGAAAGGCAGCCCGCGGGGTTCGTCCCCCGGGGGATCACTCCCGTCTCAGCTGCCCCCCTGCGGCTCTCCCGCCTCCAGCGAACGGACGTCGGCGAGATCCTCGTCACGGCCTGCGGCCTTCTTGGACGCGATCAGGTCGCTCCTGCTGACGACGAAGAAGTCCTGCCCCGCGTAACTCATCAACTGCCTTCTCGACCACGCGCCGTCGAACCCGACACCAGGAACCGAGGTCAGCACGTCGACTCGGATCCGGTCCTCGAACACGGTGATCTCGTTCTGGAGGACCTTGTCTGCCGTCGTGAGGCTCGCCGTGGCCAGGCCCGAGTCGAGCAGAGCTTGCAGCAGGCGCTCTACGTTCTCGCGTGTGGGCTCAACGAGCAGGTCGAGGTCGAAGGTGGCACGAGGCACGCCGTGGAGGACGGCGGCGATGCCGCCGACCACCACATACCTGACCTCATGGTCTTGCAACGACCTGAATACGCCGCCGAGTCGGTTGAGCATCTCTCCTGCGCGAAAGGTCCGGGTTCACTGACAGAGCGAGGTCCGTGAAGGCGCAGAGCATCTCCATGCGCTCCTCGAGGCTGAGCGAGCTGAACCAGCGTGCCTTGGCCTCGGGGGACTCCAGGCTCCGGTCATGAGAGGGGGGGCGTGGCACAGCCGGACGCTATCAAGCGCGAGCCCCGGCATCAACAGGACTCTCGGCTTCCGGTTCGCGCCGGGTCAACGCACCACGCAGGCGCGCGCGGTGAGCGTGCGGCCGCCGTGCGTGAGGCGCACCAGGTATATCCCCGGCTCGAGCCGCTCCGCGCGACCCAGGCTCACCCGGTGCTCGCCGGCGCCGAGCTCGCCCACCGGGCGCTCCGCCACGCGCCGGCCGGCGAGGTCGAGCAGCTCGAGCGTCGCCGGCGCCTCATCGGGCAGCGCGAACGACACGACGAGATCACGCGATGCCGGGTTCGGCTGGAGCCCGTACAGCGCGAGCGCCGCCGCGCCCGGGACCTCGACCCAGGTCTCGCCCGCGAAGCGCTCGCCGGCGGCGGTCGCGATGCCGAGGCGGTAGCCGTACCGCGAGCCCGCCGTCACGTCGCGATCCTCGAACGCGAGACGGCCGTCGCCGCCGGGCGAGACCGCACCGAGCCGCCGCCACGCGCCGTCCTCACCGGCGCGGTACACCGTGGCCGAGGAGACCGCAGGCGCGTACCACACGATCCGCACCCGGTCGGGCGAGGCGTCGGCGCTCACCAGCGAGGCCTCGGCCGCCACCGGCCTGTTCACCACCAGGCGCTGCGCGTAGATGTCGCTGTTGACGTTGAAGAAGAAATCGCCGTTCCGCCAGTCCATCCACACCGCGACCGCACCGCCCAGCCCGTCCGCCACCAGGCGCAGGTCGTTCTGCTCGTAGGGATCGCTGCAGAGCGGCTCGCCGTTCGGCGTCCAGCCCGCAGCGGGCGTGCCGCCCGAAGTGATCCGCATCGCGTAGAGGTCGGTTGTGTATGGGTCGCTCCTCCGGTCGTGCCAGGCGACGAACGCACCACCGGCCCCGTCGCTCACGATCTTCGGGTTGAACTGGTCCGCGGCGACGGAAGAGACCGGGACGACGTTCGGCCAGCCCGTGGCGCGCGTGCCGTCGGCGCGCAGGCGCGTGGCGCCGATCTGCGGGGAGGACTGGGGGGAGTACCAGGCGACCAGCGCGCCGGTCCCACCGTCTGAGGCGAGCGAGGGCGCGTAGCCGCTCGCGACCAGGACGCCGTTCGGGTCCCATCCCGGCGCCAAGGCTCCCGCGCCGGTCAGGTGCAGGACGCGCGCGCCGTCCCACGCCGCGAAGGCCCCGCCCGCACCGTCCCCGCACAGCGCGTACGGATTGCTCGGGAGCACCGGGATCACGAGCAGCCCTCCCGCCTGCCAGCCGGGAGCGATCGCCCCGCCCGCCGCCAGGCGCTGCATGAAGACCTGGGCGGACCCCGAGCGGTAGTCGGTCCAGGTCACCACCGCGCCGGAGGCGCCGTCGGGCACCGCGCGCGGATCGAGCTGGTGAGCGGAATCCACGCACACCAGCGCGCCGCCCGCGGGCCACGCGGGATCGAGAGTCCCGCCGGCGAGCAGGTGCTGGGCGTAGATGTCCCAGCTCCAGCCGCTGCGCGCGTCAGCCCACAGGACGATCGCGCCCCCCGCACCGTCGGCCACGATCGCCGGGGACGCCTGCGAGGAGGGAAGCGTGCAGACGGGCGTCCCGTTCGCGGTCCATCCCGGGGCAACGGCGCCCGACGCGGTGAGCCGCAGCGCGTAGATGTCGTGGTTGCCCGCGCGGCGGTCTTGCCAGGCCACGATCGCCCCGCCGGTTCCGCCGCCGGTGATGGCCGGGGCGAATTGGTCCCCCACCGCCGCGCACGTGGCCCGGCCGTTCAACGGCCACCCCGGCGCGAGCTCGCCGGCCGCGCTGACGCGCAGGGCGTAGATGTCGAAGTTCGCACCGCGCCGGTCCTGCCAGGCGACGATGCAGCCTCCGGTCCCGTCCGCGACCACCTGGTGCGCCGACTGGTCGCCGCTCGCGTAGCAGACCGGGATGCCGTCCACGATCCAGCCGGCGATGGCGGGAGCGGGGAGCGCGGGCAGGAGAAGAAGGAGGCCGACATACGATGCGGTGCGCGGGTGCATGGCAGACTCCGGGTAGTGCGGGGCCAGCGGAAGCGACACGGAGATTCTACCCGGGGAGGACACCCCGAGAACAGGCGGATGTGGGCCTCACGCGCCTCGCGCCTGGCGCGCCAGCGCCGCCGCCAGCGCCGCGGCCACGCGTGCGTTGTTCCGGAGCAGCGCGAGGTTCGCGGCCACGGTGCGGCCGCCGGTCAGATCGCGCAGGCGCTCGAGCAGGAACGGCGTCACGTCGCGCCCGCGCACGCCCCGCGCCGCGGCGTCGGCGAGCGCACGCTCGAGCACCGGCTCGTAGAGCTCGCGCGGCAGCTCGTCCGCGCCCGGGATCGGGTTAGCCACCAGCACGCCGGTGCCGAAGCCGAGGTCGAAGTGCGCCGTTACCGCGCGCGCCAGGTCGTCCACCG
>CAYHRW010000132.1:0-7712 GCA_964359105.1 uncultured bacterium | reverse complement strand
ACCCGGTGGCGGGCCGCATGCCCGGCCACATGAACGTGCTGCTGGCCGAGGCCAACGTGCCCTACGAGCAGCTCCACGATCTCGACCAGATCAACCCCGAGTTCGAGCGCTGCGACGTGGCGCTGGTGGTCGGCGCGAACGACGTCGTGAACCCGGCGGCGCGCTACGACAAGTCGAGCCCGATCTACGGCATGCCGATCCTGGACGCCGACAAGGCGCAGCACATCATCATCATCAAGCGCAGCATGAAGCCCGGCTTCGCCGGCATCGACAACGAGCTCTATTACAACCCCAAGACCATGATGTTCTTCGGCGACGCCAAGGGCGCACTGCAGAAGCTGGTCGGGTCTCTGAAGGCCGCGGCGGCATAGTCGCCCGGACCCCGGCCGCGCCCGAGAGGCAGCCATGACCTCCATCGAGAGCATCCTCGACCGCCAGCTCCGCCGCTGGGAGCTGGACCGGGCGCTCCACTCGAAGGCCAGCGCCCGCGACGAGCCCCGCCCCCGCCTGCAGCCCGTGATCACCGTCTCACGCCAGCGCGGCGCCGGCGGCACGACGCTGGCCGAGAAGCTGGCAGAGCGCTTCGACTACACGCTGCTCCACCGCGACGTCATCGACCGCATCTGCCAGTCCACGGGCCTCAAGCACCGCATCATCGAGTCGCTCGACGAGCATGCGAAGTCGCAGCTCTCGATCTGGTTCGAGTCCATGCTCGCGGGGCGCTACGTGGACGCTGGCGACTACGTCAAGCACCTGCTCGAGGTCATCTACTCGATCTCGCAGCTGGGCGGCGTCGTGGTCGTGGGACGCGGCGCGAACTTCATCCTCGGCCCCGAGCGCGGCTTCCACATCCGCGTGGTCGCGCCGCGCGACGCACGCGTGCGGGGCCTCGTGGAGCGCGAGAAGCTCTCCGAACGCGACGCGTTGCGGCAGATCGAGACGTCCGACCACCAGCGGGCCGAGTTCGTGCGCAAGGTGCTCGGTCGCGACATCGACGACCCGCTCGGCTACGACCTCGTGGTCAACAGCGCCACGATCCCACTCGAGACCGCGGCCGACCTCGTGGTTCGGGCCGCACGGGAGAAGTTCGAGAAGCTGCGCGCCGGTGCGCGGGCGCGGTAGGCGTGCCGCCGCCGCGGCGAGAGAGCGCGGGCGCGCGCAGGCGGGTCGCCCGCACGGCGCGCGCACCAGCAGAAAGCGGGCGGGGGCTCGGGTCCCTCGCCCGCTTCGTCATGAGAGCGCGACACGGTGCGTGACACCGCTTCGCTGACTGCTTCGTCTGCACGCGGTCCCGCGCCGCGCCCTCCAAGCGATTATTGATGCCCCGCATTCAGCGCGGCGTCAACGGCTATCTGCACGCCGAGCGCGCGGCAGACGGCGCGGGCGGCGCGCTTGCCGTCCTGCGCGGCGGTCACCACCAGGTCGCCGCCACGGATGGCGTCCCCGCCCGCGTAGATTTTGGGGTTTCCCGTCCGGCAGGTGGCGCGGTCCACGACGATCCTCCCCCCGGGGTCCACCTCGACCCCCGGGAACTGCGCGGCCAGGTCGCGTGGCCTGGTCTGGCCGATGGCCACCACCGCGAGGTCGGCGGGGATGCGGCGCCCGTCTTCGAGCAGGATGCCGACCAGGCGCCCGTCCTGGCGGATGAACTCCTTCGGCACCGCCTTCTCGACCAGCCGCACGCCCTCGCGCCGCGCGGCGTCCATCTCGTGCCGGAAGCCCGGCATCTCCTCCGCGGTGCGGCGGTAGACCATGAGCACGTGCGGCACGCTGAGCCGCGTCAGCTCGCGCGCCGCGTCGATCGCCGTGTTGCCGCCGCCGATCACCACCCCGCAGGCGACGCCCAGCACCGCGAAGCCCGGCTCGAGCTTCATGCGCTCGATCCAGGCGGTGGCGCCGTAGACGCCCGGCCCGTCCTCGCCGGGGATGCCCAGGCTGGTGTCCTGCCCGAGCCCGACGCCGATGAACACGGCATCGTAGTCGCGCGCCAGGTCCTCGGCGCGCACGTCCGAGCCCACCTCGACGCCCTCCTGGATGGTGATGCCGAGCGAGCGCACGAAGTCCACTTCCCGCAGCGCCCCGTCCACGTGCATCTTGTACGGGGCGACGCCGGTGGTGTTGAGCCCGCCCGGGATCGCGCGCCGCTCGAACAGCGTCACGTCCACGCCCGCCAGCGCCAGGTATCCGGCCAGCGACAGCGAGGCCGGGCCCGCGCCCACGCACGCCACCTTCTTCCCGGTCGCCGGCGCG
Source organism: uncultured bacterium (assembly GCA_964359105.1). Classification (GTDB taxonomy): domain Bacteria; phylum Eisenbacteria; class RBG-16-71-46; order RBG-16-71-46; family RBG-16-71-46; genus JACRPT01. Next base: position 5,462 of record CAYHRW010000132.1, on the reverse strand, counting down.
CGGCGGAACAGCGTTCCCGCCTGCCCGTCGTCGAACGCCTTCTCCACCGCGTAGCGCTGGAGGCGGCCGATCTGGATGGGCGGGCGGCGCCAGTCGTTGTACACGCACGCGCCCACGCACAGCACCTCGACCGGGCACACCCGCGCGCACGAGTAGCCGAGCAGGTTCGCCGAGAGGATCACGCGCGCGGCGCCGCGCGCGTTGCCGGTCGCGATCTTGCGGATGAAGGTCGGGACGTCGATGCCGGTGGGGCAGGCCGCGGTGCACGGTGCGTCGTGGCAGTAGAGGCAGCGGTTCGCCTCGGCCACCGCGTCGCCGTCGCTGTAGAGCGGCTTGAGGTCCGGGAACGCCCGCTCCAGGCGGTCGAGCGGGATCAGCGTCTCGTGCGTACCCATGCCCTCTCCCCTACGCCCCGATGGCGGCGAAGCTCTCGTCGAGCTTGCCCACCGCCTCGTCCACCTCGGCCGCCGTCACGGTGAGCGGCGGCGCGATGCGCAGGCAGTTGCCGTAGAGCCCGCCCTTGCCGATCAGGAGCCCGCGCTTCTTCGTCTCCTCGAACAGCCGTGCGGTGCCCTTCACGTTGGGCGTGCGGTTGCCCTTCGTCTCGTCCTCGACCAGCTCGAGGCCCTGCATGAGCCCCATGCCCCGCACCTCGCCTATGCTGCGCGGGTACCTGCTCTTGAGCTTCTCCAGCCCGTCGCGCAGGCGCCGGCCCTGCACCTCGGCGTTCTTCCTCAGGTCGTGCTTCTCGATGACCTCGAGGGTGGCGAGCGCCGCGACGTTCGAGATCGGGTTGCCGCCGAAGGTCGAGATGGTGAGCTTCTGGAGCGAATCGGCGACCGCCGGCGTGCACATCGTCGCCGAGATCGGCATGCCGTTCGCGATGCCCTTGGCCATCGTCATGACGTCGGGCTCGACGCCGTAGTGCTCGCAGCCCCACCACTTCCCGCCGGTGCGACCGAAGCCGGTCTGCACCTCGTCGCAGATGAACACGCCGCCGTACTTGCGCACGATCCCGACCGCGACCTGGAAGTACTCCTTCGGCGGCGTCACGAACCCGCCCACGCCCTGGATCGGCTCGGCCAAGAAACCGGCGATCTGGCCGGTGGTGGTGGTGCGGATCAGCTCCTCGATGTCCTGCGCGCACTTGACCTCGCAGGACGGGTACTTCAGGCCGAGCGGGCAGCGGTAGCAGTAGGGCGAGAGCGCGTGCTTGATGCCCGCGATCTGCGTGGGCACCGCGCGCCAGGGCGCGTGCGCGGTCAGGGACTGGGCCAGCATCGAGCGGCCCGAGTAGCCGTGGCGCAGCGCGATGACCTCCATGCGCCCGGTGAAGACCTGCGCCATCATCACCGCGGTCTCGTCGGCCTCGGTGCCGCTCGCGGTGAAGAAGCACTTCCGGATCTGTCCCGGCGCCAGGCTCACCAGCTTCTCGGCCAGCTCGACGATCGAGACCGTGGGGTAGAGCGTCGAGACGTGGCCGAGCCGGTCCACCTGCGCCTTGACCGCGGCGTTCACCTCGTCGTTGCAGTGCCCGACCGAGACGGTGAGGATGCCGCCGAAGAAGTCGAGGTACTCCTTCCCGTCGAGGTCGCGCACCCGCAGGCCCTTGCCTTCGACCGGGACGATCGGCTCCTCGTAGTAGTTCGTGGTGCCGAACAGCAGCTCCTTGTGCTTGCGGCGCACCTCGGCCGAGGTGAGGGCGTTCTGCGTGGTGGGCGTCTGCGGGTTCATGGCGTCTCGTGCCTCCCGTGGCGGGGGAAACGGCGAACGTCGAGAGCGAGGCCGCTCTCGGCGGAAAGTCCTGTCGCTGGGGCGGCCCATGAGTAGAATGGCCGCTGGAACGAGCGAATATGATGCCAGACTTGCGGGCCGCGCGAAACCAGTTCGTGCGGCTCGCAGCGGCGGCCTTCGAGCCGGGCTCCACCGCCAGCCGACGGCCGGGAGACCACCCGATGATGCCACGAACGCTGTCCGCGATCCTGAGTCCCGTCGCCCTGGTCCTGACCCTGGCCGCGCCGGCTCCCGCGGAGCATCCCGCCCTGCAGTCCCTGGTCGCGGCCGAGAAGGAGTTCTCCGCGCTCTCGGTCTACGGCGGGATGAAGGGCGCGTTCCTCGCCTACCTCGCCGACGACGGCGTGATCTTCCGCCCCACCGCCACCAACGGGAAGAAGTCGTGGGAGGCGCGCGAGAATCCGAAGGCCACGCTGGCCTGGGAGCCGTCGTTCGCCGAGGTCTCGGCCGCGGGCGACCTCGGCTACGACACCGGCCCGTGGGAGCTGCGCTTCCCGCCGGAGGCCGACCGGCCGTCGCTCCACGGCCACTTCGTCTCGGTATGGAAGAGGCAGGCTGGCGGCGCATGGAAGGTCGCGGTCGACCTGGGCGTGAGCCACGAGAAGCCTCCGAGCGGCGGGGTCGGCAGCGGCGATTTCGCCGCCGGGCCGGAGCATCCGGCCGCGCCGGGCGGGAGCACCGGCGATCTGAGGAAGCTGGACGCCGCGTACTCGAAGGCGGTGAAGGCCAGGGGACCGGGCGAGGCGTTCGCGGCCGTCGCCGCCGCCGACGTGCGGCTCAACCGGGAGGGCTCGTTCCCGTTCCTCGGCATCGAGGCCGGACGCGCGGAGCTGGCGAGGATCCCCGGAACGGTGCGCTTCCTCACCGGCGGCGCCGGGCTCGCCGCCTCGCGCGACCTCGGCTACACGTACGGCATCGCCCAGCGCTTCGAGCCCGGCGCCACGCCCACCACCTTCGCCGCGGACTCGAGCATCTACCTGCACGTGTGGCGGCGCGGAGCCGACCGGGCGTGGAAGCTCGCGCTCGCGGTGCTGAACCCGCTGCCGAAGGCCGGGCAGAAGTAGGAGCCGGCCGGAACCCCGGCCCGATCCCACCCGAGCGCGCGGAGGACCCTCGAACTCCCCGACCCAGAGCCTAGACGCGATGGCGACGCCCGCCGGGGCAGGCAGCCTGCGGCGCGCGATGCGCCTGCGGGACGTCGTGCTCTTCCTCGTGGTCGCGGTGGTGGGCACGCGCTGGATCCCCGCCGCGGCCGCGGTCGGCCCGGGCGCGATCGTCCTGTGGCTCCTCGCCGGCGCGACCTTCTTCCTCCCGCTCGCCTTCACCGTGGTCGAGCTCTCGTCCCGATACCCCGAAGAAGGCGGGCTCTACGTATGGACGCGGCGGGCGTTCGGCGACTTCGCGGGCTTCATGACGGCGTGGATGTACTGGGCGAGCTGCCTCGTCTACTTCCCGGGAGTGCTCTACTTCGTGGCGGGCAACGTCCAGTTCGTGGCCGGCGAGCGGCTCACGTCGCACGTCCCGGCCACGGCCTTCTACCTCGGCGTCACGCTCGCCGGACTCGCGCTCGCGCTGATCCCGAATCTCCTCGGACTGGCCGTCGGCAAGTGGCTCCACAATGCGGGGGCAATCGCGAGCTGGTCGGCGGTCGCGCTCCTGGTCGCGACCGGGACCGCCTGCTGGGTCCGGTTCGGCCCGGCGACCGACTTCGAGGCCGCGGCCCTGCTCCCCGCGATCGGCGTGAAGGAGGCGGTGCTGTGCGCGGCGATCGCGTTCGCCTTCGGCGGACTCGAGGCCTGCTCGTTCATGGGGGACGAGATCCGCGACGCGCGGCGCGCCGTCCCGCGCGCGATCCTCATCGCGGGAGCGCTGATCACCGCGGTCTACCTGCTCGGCACGGTCGCGATCCTGCTCGCGCTCCCGGCGGGCGAGGTGAGCGGGCTGCTCGGCATCGCGCAGGCGATGGAGCGCGCGGGCCTGCGGCTGGGCTGGCCCGCGCTGGCTCCCGCTTCGGCCGCGCTCATTGCCGTGGGCGGCATCGGCATGGCCGGGGCCTGGCTGGCCTCGACGGCGCGGCTGCCATTCGTCGCCGGCGTGGACCGCCTGCTTCCCGAGTCCTTCGGCCGCGTCCATCCGCGCTGGCGCGTGCCGCACGTGGCGCTGCTCTCGCAGGCCGCCGGTGCGGCCCTGTTCGCGCTGCTCGGACAGGCGGGCAGCACAGTCCGAGGAGCGTACGACGCGCTCGTGAGCATGGGTGTCATCACCTACTTCCTGCCCTTCCTGATGATGTTCGCCGCGCTGATCCGGCTGCAGCGCGAGCCCGCTGGCCCGGAGGTGTTCCGCGTGCCGGGAGGCCGGCCGGTCGCGATCGCGATCGCCGCGCTCGGGATGGTCACGACCGCGGCCGCGCTGGCGCTGGCCGTCATCCCGCCGCACGGTGAAGCGCGTCCCGGCCTCGCGGTGCTCAAGGTGGTGGGCTCGAGCCTCGCGCTGGTCGCCGCCGGCGCGTGGCTCTACCGCTCGGGCAGCCGCCGGCGACGAGGCGGCGCGCCCGGCGGAGCGCCCGCTCGCCCCGCGGCGACCGGAGGCCGGTGATCGCGCGGCGCGCGGACGCCTACCGCACGAGTGATCCGCGGGGCGGTCCCTGGGCGATCCGCCCCGTCACCTCGGGAGCGCCGCGCCGACCGGGCGCGGCATGGCTTCGCTGCGGGGGCGGGTCACGGCGCGGGTCAGGAATCGCCCGGCGCCGCGCTCCACCTTGAGCGTGCCGTTCGCGACCTGGACGCGGCCGGCGACGATGACGTGCGTGGGCGCGCCCCTGACCCTGAACCCCTCGAAGATGTTGCGGTCGCTCTTCGAGTGGTGGGTCTTCGCGCTGCGCACGCTGTTCACCGCCGGGTCGTAGACCACCAGGTCCGCGTCGCTGCCCACGGCGATGGTGCCCTTGCGCGGGTAGAGCCCGAAGATGCGCGCCGGGTTCGTAGCGGCGAGCGCGATCATGCGCTGCAGATCAAAGCGCCCCTCGCACACGCCGTAGGTGTAGAGCAGCTGGAGCCGGTCCTCGATGCCCGCCGCGCCGTTGGGGATCTTCGTGAAGTCGTCCTTGCCCATGCGCTTCTGCTCGATGGTGAACGGGCAGTGGTCGGTGCCGATCGAGTCGAGCATGCCGCTCGCGAGCCCGCGCCACAGGGCGTCGTGGTGGCCCTGGTGCGCCGGGCGGATCGGCGGGCTCATGACGTACGCGGCGCCCTCGAAGTCGGGCTTCGCGAACACCGAGTCGTCGAGCAGCAGGTACTGCGGGCAGGTCTCGCCGTAGCAGTGCTGGCCCGAGAGCTTCGCGCGCTCGAGCGCTTCGACCGCCTCGCGGCAGGTCATGTGCACGATGTAGGCGGTGGCGCCGTGGAGCCGCGCCATCATGAGCGCGCGGTTGGTGGCCTCGCCCTCGACGCTGCTCGGGCGCGACACCGGGTGGTACTCGGGGCCGGTGTCGCCCTTGGCGATCAGCTCCTGCTGGAGCAGCGCGATGGCGTCGCCGTTCTCGGCGTGCACCGTGACGACCGCGCCGAGCTTCGCCGCCTGCTTCATGACCTGGTAGAGCTCGCCGTCGTCCACCATGATGGCGCCCTTGTAGGCCATGAACACCTTGAACGAGGTGATGCCGTGCTCCT